>JBDTPW010000069.1:0-6992 GCA_039932495.1 Ilumatobacteraceae bacterium | reverse complement strand
TTACTTCAAATCGGTCTTATTCCCGCCGGGAGTGCCAAAGGCTCTTTATGCGCTGGTGACCCCAATCGAATTTATTTCCACACTCATCGTCCGACCGTTCTCGCTGATGGTTCGACTCTTTGCCAACATGCTCGCGGGTCACCTGTTGCTTGTTATTTTCGCCCTTCTCTCGGAAGCACTGTTTCAGGCGCGAACACAGCAACTCTTCTTGATTCCAATGGGCGTGCTTCCATTTTTCATGTTGATTTTTCTAACTGCATTCGAACTTCTTGTTGGATTTTTGCAGGCCTACATTTTCACAATTCTTACAGCGGTGTACATCGCCGGCGCCGTCCATTCGGAGCACTAGTCGTCAACATATGTATCAATCAACAATCAAGTATTAACCAACAAACAACAGGAGACACATAGACATGGAAGCGTTATCTCGAATTGCGGCGGCCGTCGTAGATCCGGCAGAGGCAAAGAATGTTGCCGCTGCTGCCTCGGCGGGTTTCGCCTATGGACTAGCGGCAATTGGCCCGGGCATCGGAATCGGAATCATTTTCGGAAAAGCCATCGAAGCGATGGCACGACAACCAGAATCGGCCGGAATGGTTCGGACAACGATGTTTCTTGGCATCGCGTTTACCGAAGCACTCGCACTGATCGGTTTCGTCGTCTTTATTTTGCTCAAGTACGCCTGAGCGCAGTTCAGGAACTTTGACGATGATTATTCATGTCACCACGTGGCGGGGTCAACTCGTCCACGCGCACGTCCAATCTGGCCCGGGTGGCTCTGCGGTTACGGCCGCCCAAGAGACAACCGGTCCAAACCCGATTTCCCCTGAAGGCAAGGAATTGCTCTGGGGTGCAGGTTCGTTTCTCGTGTTTTTGGTGATCATGCGAATTTTCCTGTTTCCTAAATTGAAAAAAGGCATGAATGCTCGCTACGACGGGATTCAGGCCGATCACGAATACGCGGAATCAACTCGAACAAGTGCGCGCGCAGATGTAGCACAGTATGAACTTGAGCTCGTCGAAATACGAGCTCAGGCCGCAATGCGAATTGACAAGGCGAGACAGACGCTCGATGCGGAGCGCACCGCTGCAATTGCGCAGGCCAATGCGCGGATTGCACAGCAGCGCTCTGTTGCCGAGGCCGCAGCGAGCGCCGCTCGTTTGGCGGTCCAGGATCAAATCGCAGCGGCCGTCGCCACTGTTGCGGCACGGACAACACAGATTGCGGTTGGCAAGAATCCCGATGCGGCGGTTGTTCAGCGCGCCGTCAGTGAAGCCATGGCCACAGGAGCACATTCGTGATAATTCGCGCCATTACTTTGTTCGCTGCCGAAGACCATACGGTGACCCACAATTGGTTACTTCCGGAAACCGCAGAAATTATTTACGGCGGATTGGCGTCTCTCCTTGTCTTTGGTTTGTTGTACAAGTTTGCCGGACCTTTGGCCAAGAAGGCCTTGGCGGCGCGATCCGAGCGCATTCAGAAAGAACTTGATGGCGCGGCTCAGGCGCGCTCAAGTTCCGAAATAGACGCGGCGGAAATTCGTAAAACGCTTGGCGATATTGCTTCCGAACGATCGCGACTGCTCGCCGAGGCCGACGTTCAGGCCGCAGCCTTGATTGTTGATGGTCGAAACCGCATCGCAAGTGAGATCGCAGATTTGGAAGCCAAGGCTGCTGCCGATTTGGTTGCAGCGCGGGGCAGGGGCGCAGAGGAATTGCGCTCCGAGATTTCACTGCTTGCTTCTCTAGCGGTGCCCACCGTTGTGCAGGCCACGCTCACCGATCAAACCAAGCAGGACCTCATCGAGGAATTCATCTCAAGCGTGGGAGCAAAGCGATGAGCAAGGCAAGCATCGAAGCATACGCTCGGGCGCTATTCGAGATCGCCGAGGCTGAGGGTCATATCGACACGGTAGAAAATGAATTGTTTCACGTGGCACGCGCGTTCGAGTCAAACGAGCAACTGCGAAGCACCTTGACGGATGCCACCATTCCGGCAGATCGGCGACAAAACATCGTCGACCAACTTCTGGGCGGTAAGGCGAGTAACACGACGACCCAATTGGTATCACTGGTGGTCGGTAGCGGTAGGTCGAAAGATTTGCCCGCAATTATTGACACTTTGGTAAAGCGTGCGTCGAGCGAAAAGGAACTTGAAGTCGCCGAGGTTCGTAGTGCGGTCGAACTAAGCGCGGACCAGCAAAAACGGTTGGCGGCCGCGCTGACGAAGGCAACCGGAAAACAAGTAAATCTCAAGGTAGTTGTCGACCCAGCCGTAATCGGTGGCTTGGTCGCGACAGTAGGCGATGAAGTAATCGACGACACCGTGCGCACTCGCCTTGAACAACTGAAGTCGCGAATCTGAAGGGACTATAGACATGGCTGAAATTACTCTCTCCGCTGGCGAAATTGCGGCGGCAATCACCAAAGGACTCGAGGGATACAAACCTTCGGTCGAGGCGCGAACGGTTGGTCGAGTCACCGAGGTCGGTGACGGAATTGCCAGGGTTAGTGGATTGCCAGACTGCGCAGTCAACGAGTTGCTCGAGTTCGCCGACGGCTCGGTTGGATTGGCGCTCAACTTGGACGAAGACTCAATCGGTGCCGTGGTCCTTGGCGACTCCGATGGGATTGAAGAAGGTCAACCTGTAAAGGCAACCGGCAAGATCTTGTCGGTGCCAGTTGGCGATGCCATGTTGGGACGAGTCGTTAACCCTCTCGGTCACCCGATCGATGGCAAGGGCGACATTGTTGGCGCAATTACGAGGCGCGTCGAGGTGCAGGCACCTGGAATCATGGGTCGCAAACCGGTGCACGAACCGTTGCAGACGGGAATCAAGGCAATTGATGCGATGACCCCAATTGGGCGAGGTCAACGAGAACTAATCATCGGCGACCGCAAGACGGGCAAGACGACGATCACTATCGACACGATCATCAACCAACGCGGTCTCGGCGTGAAATGCATTTATGTGGCAATTGGACAAAAAGGTTCGACCATTGCTCAAACAGTTGAAGTACTGCGACAACATGGGGCGCTTGAATACACGGTCGTCGTGGCCGCGCCGGCATCGGAACCCGCTCCGTTCAAGTACCTGGCTCCATACACCGGTTGTGCCATGGGTCAACACTGGATGGAAAATGGCGAACATGCCCTCGTGGTCTACGACGACTTGTCGAAGCAAGCAGAGGCATACCGACAGATGTCGCTCCTACTCCGTCGACCACCGGGCCGCGAGGCCTATCCGGGCGACGTGTTTTACCTACACAGTCGATTACTCGAGCGCGCCGCAAAACTCAGTGACGCAAATGGTTCAGGTTCGCTAACCGCTCTGCCGGTGATCGAAACAAAGGCCGACGACGTCTCGGCGTACATTCCAACGAACGTGATTTCGATTACCGACGGACAGGTGTATCTAAAGGACAACTTGTTCAAGTCGGGGGTCCGCCCTGCTGTTGATGTGGGAATCTCCGTGTCGCGAGTAGGAGGCAATGCTCAGATCAAGGCGATGAAGAGCGTCTCAGGCACCCTGAAGATCGACTTGGCTCAATTTCGCGAACTGGAAGCATTTGCCACCTTTGGTTCGGAGTTGGATCCCATTTCCAAGGCCCAATTGGAACGCGGATATCGATTGGTTGAGTTGCTCAAGCAGCCGTTGAATAGCCCAATGCCCGTGGAAGAGCAGGTCGTATCAATATTTGCCGGCACCAAGGGTTACCTCGATGACATTTCGGTGAGCAACGTTCGCCGATTTGAAAACGAATTTCTCGATCACATGCGAACTCGTCACGCCTCGGTGCTCGCAGGAATTCGACAGGACGCCAAGGCCGACGTGCCTAAAGACCTCGGTGAAATTGTTGTCGCCTTCAAGAAGACATTCGTCGCCACGATTGCGACCAATCCCATTGATCCAACGCGCACGGACGCAGGCGAAGTTGGCGAAGCGCTAAGCGACAAGACATTGGCGACGGAATAACTGTCAGATGGCGGGCGGACAAGAGCGCATACTGCGTGGACGAATTCGGTCCGTGCTGGCAACGAAGAAGATTACTCGTGCGATGGAGCTCATCGCCGCCTCGCGAATCGTAAAGGCGCAACAACGAGTAATCGCCGCGGTTCCGTACAGCGAACGGATCACCGAAGTTGTGAAAGATCTAGCCGCCGGCGGAGCCGTGAGTTCATCGGTGTTTCTTAAGCCGCGCGAAGTTATCCGAACCGCTTGCTACGTCGCCATTACCGCCGACCGAGGTATGTGCGGCGGTTACAACGCCGGTGTCGTACGCGCGGTCGAAGGTGAGATCAAGGCAGACATTTTGGCTGGCAAGGATTATGTCGTTGTGCCGGTTGGGCGCAAGGCCGCATCGTATTTTCGTTTTCGCGGCTACAAAATGACTCAAGGTTTTGCAGGGTTTTCGGATGCACCAAGTTATGCCGACGCGAAGCAAATCGGAGAATTCGTTACCGATTTGTTTCTCACCGGCGCGGTGGATCAGGTCGAACTGGTGTACACGCGGTTCATTTCCTCCGGAACGCAAGAGGTCGTCCGCCGTCCACTCGTTCCATTGGAATCGCAGGTCGTCGAAGGTGGAGATGCAAAGCCAGCCACGGCGGTTGGTGGCTATGAATTTGAACCCGAACCGGAGGTCATCCTTCATTCGCTATTGCCGCGATATGTCGAGGCGCGAGTGTATGCCGCACTATTGAATGCTGCGGCAAGTGAGCACGCGTTTCGTCAGCGGGCAATGAAGTCGGCTACCGATAATGCCGATGAGATCATCAAGAGCCTTTCACGAATCATGAATCGCGCACGTCAGGATTCGATCACCACCGAAATTATGGAAATCGTCGGCGGGGCAGAAGCCCTCGGTTCCCGCAACTAGTCGTAGAAATAGGAGCACAACATGAGCACAGCAACAGTCAAGCCAGAGACCGACCGGAAAGATGGCCGGGTCGTGGCAATTGCCGGACCGGTCATTGACGTTGAGTTCCCCCGTGGATCGCTGCCAGAACTCAACCGGGCACTTGAGTTCACCGTCACGGTGGATGGCAAACCAAATGTGATCCTGGCCGAAGTTGCCCAACAGATTGGCCAGAGTCGCGTGCGCGCGGTGTGCATGAAGCCGACCGATGGATTGCGTCGCGGTACCGCGGTTCGCGATACCGGTCGGGGAATTACCGTTCCCGTTGGCGATATCACTCTCGGACATGTGTGGAACGTGTGGGGAGATTGCCTGGACGGCGACAACGCGGAATTCAAGGATGCCGAGCGATGGGAGATTCACCGTCCCGCCCCAGCCTTTGACACGCTTGAGCCGTCAATTCGTATGTTCGAGACGGGAATCAAAGTCATCGACCTGCTCACCCCATACCTGGCCGGCGGAAAAATTGGTTTGTTCGGTGGTGCCGGAGTAGGCAAGACGATTCTGATCACGGAGATGATCAATCGCGTGGCGTCAAACCATGGCGGTGTCTCGGTGTTTGCCGGCGTAGGCGAGCGCACCCGAGAAGGAACAGACCTGCGAATTGAAATGGAAGAGTCTGGCGTCTTCGAAAAGGCCGCACTTGTGTTCGGTCAAATGGATGAACCACCGGGCGTGCGCCTGCGAGTCGCGCTCTCTGCGTTGACAATGGCCGAATACTTCCGAGACGTTAAGAACCAGGACGTGTTGTTGTTTGTGGACAACATCTTTCGATTCGTCCAAGCCGGTTCGGAGGTTTCAACGTTGCTCGGCCGCATGCCTTCGGCGGTTGGTTATCAGCCGACGCTTGCCGATGAAATGGGTCAGTTGCAAGAACGCATTACCTCGACTCGCGGTCGATCGATCACGTCGATGCAGGCCGTATATGTACCGGCAGACGACTACACCGACCCTGCGCCATTCACCACGTTTACCTTCCTCGACGCGACAACCGAACTCTCGCGTCAGATTGCCTCACTTGGCATTTATCCGGCCGTCGATCCGTTGGCGTCCACGTCAACGATTCTGTCTCCGGAGGTCGTCGGCGAGCGTCACTATAACGTTGCCCGACGTGTGCAGGAAATCCTCCAGCGGTATAAGGAGCTTCAGGACATCATCGCAATCTTGGGTCTCGATGAACTTTCCGAAGAGGATCGACTTACCGTGTCACGTGCCCGCAAGGTCCAAAAGTTCCTGTCTCAGCCACTATTCGTCGCCGAGGTGTTTACCGGCGTCAAAGGTGAATATGTAAAGACCGCCGAGACGGTTGACAGCTTCGAGGCAATCATCAAAGGAGACCTGGACGATGTGCCGGAGCAGGCATTCTTGAATGTTGGCGGTGTCGAACAGGTGTTGGCCAAATCTAAGGCATTGCAGGACTCCGCTTCTTCATGACAGAGTCGTCCACGCTTCGAGTTGAGGTGGTATCGCCAGAACGTGTGTTGTTCTCTGGCGACGCACGCCAAGTCATTACTCGCACTGTGGAAGGCGGAGAAATTGCATTTTTGCCTGGACATGCGGCCTTCTTGGGTGCGTTGGTGGAAAACCACACACGCATCTATCTTGTCGACGGAACGGTCCAAGACGTTGCGGTGCATGGCGGCTTTGTCGAAGTAGCTCCCGATCACGTGACGATTTTGTCGGACATTGCCGAGATTGCCAGTGACATCGATGTCGAGCGTGCTCGGCGTGCCAAAGTTCTGGCGGAGGAAGCAATGCGGGGAGAACACGATGTCGCGGTTGAATCGGCGCTCCGTCGGTCTCATGTGCGCCTTGCCGCGGCCGGTGGACTCAGCGAAAGTCGAAGTTCGGCGCACTGAGCATGTTGCAGTGAGTGGATTTCTAGCCACGATTCGTAAGTGAGAGATCGAATCAGCAGATGAATTGGGATCGACATCGCTGGACGCTTGTCGCGGTCGGTCTTGTCGCAGGATTTTTGTCTGGAATTTTTGGAGTTGGGGGCGGAATCTTGGTTGTGCCCGGCCTCACGATTTTTGTGCGAATGGATCAACGCTTAGCTCACGGAACCT
>JBDTPW010000068.1:0-29944 GCA_039932495.1 Ilumatobacteraceae bacterium | reverse complement strand
GAGACATTCTCGACATGGTGTCCTTTATATTGACCCATGCCGGGTACACGGTTGTAAGCGTTTCGGACGGGTCGGCAGCAATTGCGTCGATTGAATCCAATCCTCCAGAATTGGCCATCCTTGATGTGATGATGCCCGGAATGTCAGGTATCGAAGTTTTGCGGCGGGTGCGAAAGAATGAGTCTGTGAAAGATCTCACGGTTATTTTGTTGACGGTGCTTTCAAGCGATTCGGATGTGGCGGCCGGGATAGCCGCCGGCGCGAATGACTATGTCACCAAGCCGGCAGTCCTGAGCGAATTATTGCAAACTGTTCAATCCTCTCTTGAGAAAAGAAATAAGCCAGCGGTTGGTGACTCCAAATACGCACCTCCGCCTAAGTAGATCGTTACCGAGGTGATCCGACTTTCGTTCCAGCGAAGCGTGTGTACAGTACGGATGTGAGCTCGAGAGGCGACGACACGCCAACATGGCTCTCTTCGTCTCCGCGCGGGGATATGGCCGATGTTGAATTGCTTCATTTGCTCGCCGAATTCTGCGGATTCGATGGGGTGGCCATGGTTGTGGTCGGTGGCGTATCGCCAAAAATCAGGGCTTCGTGGCCGACCAATCGGGCCGGCTCGACTTGCCAGGATTCCAAAAAAGCCGAGCGGAGTCGGTTGCTGATTAGCGCAGGTGGCAGCGGTAAAAATGTTCTGACTGCCGCGGCAGTGATCGATACAGGGTTGAGCGTAAGGGTCCACGCCAGCCGGATCACACCTCACGATTTTCCAGTGGAGTCGCTCGAGCGGGCGATGGAAACATTGGCCAGAATGTTCGCATTGCAGATCGACGCCGAGAGCGGTCGCCGACGCCTCGATGAAGTGAACAACCGATTGACTGGCCTTGTCGATCTGAGTCTGGCCCTCGGTCAAGAACTTAGTCTTAGCGACCTCTTGCACCGGATCGCGGAGTCGGCTCAGCAAATGCTTGGTGCTCGATATGCAGCACTCGGAGTGTTGGAGGAGATCGGTGTGGGTCTTGGCCAGATCGTGACCGCGGGTCTAAGCCCGGAGGAGCAAATGGCCATCGGCGGTCTGCCCCAGGGTCACGGAATCCTCGGTTCACTTATGCGCGATACGCAAGTCGTCAGGCTCGAACATTTGGCCAACGATCCACGATCAGTGGGCTACCCACCCCACCATCCAACTATGGATTCATTTCTTGGAGTGCCAATCGTCATCCACGGGGTTATTTTGGGAAGTCTTTACCTTACGGACAAGGCAAACGGACCGTTCACCGCTGAAGACGAACAGGTGGCCATTGCATTCGCCTTGCAGGCGGCGGTCGCAATTGAGAGTGTGCGGCTCTTTGCCGCCGAGCACCAGCGGTCCGTCATGCTCGAATGCGTGCACGAGATTTCCAACGCAATCCATGCAACTACAAACACCCAGCAGGCGCTCGATGTGATGTGTGCCATGGTTGGAAGAAAACTAAGCGTTGATCGCGTCATTGCAAAGGTAGGAGACTCTGAACAAAAGCTGTTACTTGGTGCCCAATGGCATCACCAATCGGTGGCGAATTTGCCTGACGATCTTGTTCCATATATCGGGCCTCTGGCCGAGGAATTGTGGCGGTCGAACAATCGACTTGCAATCGACGACTTTCTAGTTCCGGAAACCAAATTTCGGCGCGAGCAAATCTTCCATGGATATTCCGATGCTCGGGCCGTCGTGATAGTACCAATTGGGATTCGTGAGCGAGTCATCGGAGTCGTCTATGTCATTACTGTTGGCCATCCCCGTAAGTGGACCGAATCAGAGTTGGATGTTGTCCACCAAATTGCGGCCGTCATTGCCCGGCGAATCGAAGATGCGGAATACCGGACCAACCAGAGCGAACACATCGAACGCTTGGAGCGCTTGGAACGCATGCAATCCGATTTCGTGGCAACCGTGAGTCACGAGTTGAGAACTCCATTGACTTCGATCACCGGTTATCTGGAATTACTTAAGGATGGATTCGTTGGCAAACTTACTAAGGATCAGCGACAGATGCTCGAGGTCATGGATCGCAATTCAAATCGCCTCCGAGCATTGATCGAAAACCTATTAGTGATTAATCGGAGTAAAGGTGACGTCACCGAATTCGATGATGTTGGAGTATCCATGTCCGAGTTGATTACTGCAAGTTGTCAAGAGTTGTCACTTGTGGCCAAAAATGGAATGGTCAGATTAGATGTTGACTCTGGTCCGCAGAACGCGACTGTGCAAGGTGCCAAAGAGCAGATTAAGAGTGTAATTATCAACATTGTGTCTAACGCGATTAAGTTCAGCCGTCCGGGAGGCGTGGTAAGTGTCAAATGCGCGTTGGATTTGGGTGCAGGTCGGGTTCGATTCTCCTGCGAGGACCACGGTATTGGTATTCCAGATGACGACCAGAAACAACTTTTTGAACGGTTCTATCGGGCGAGCAATGCCACCCACCAGTTGATTCCGGGCACCGGACTGGGGCTGAGCATTGTCAAGCAAATCGTGCAGGACCACGGCGGGCACGTGCGACTTGCATCGGTCGAAGGGCAAGGTACGACTGTTGTTGTCGACCTGCCGTTGTCAATTCGCCGCGATTAACTCGAATTGCGATTCGCGCAGTTCGTCCACCTCGGACTCCGATACATTTGTAGTGCAGTGATTGTCGAGAGGACGTGTGGTGGATAATTTCACACAGATACCGCTGGCATGACCGAGCCAGTCAAAACCCGGATTCTGATCGCCGACGACGATAAGGACATCCTTGACCTTCTTGTATTCAAACTGACCCAAGCCGGATATGAGGTTGTGGGAGTAAACGACGGCATGTCGGCGTTGGCGGAGATCGAAGCAAACCCGCCAAGATTGGCAATCCTTGATTTCATGATGGCCGGACTATCCGGCCTCGATGTACTCCGAAAAGTGCGAGCGAACGAAATGACCAAGGACTTGGATGTGATTTTACTCACCGGTCGTACAGGTGACTCAGACGTCGACGCCGCGTTTGCTACCGGTGCCAACGATTACATTACAAAACCGGTCAGCCCGCGCGAGTTGCTGCATCGAGTAAACGCGCTTCTCGCTCGCGGCAACAAGTGAGCGACGGTCGACTCTTAACGCTAATTCTCATCGTTGTAGGTATTTCTTGTGTCTTGGCAGTCGCTCTGATTGTCATCACCAAGATCCATCGGCGAAGTGCGGGTGACAAATCGAGGTACTTGCTTTCGGCCTACCGAAATGAGCTCATTGCAATTGCGTCTGATGAAGACAAGGACGGCGACGCCAAATCGGTGTTGAACGCTGTGCCAATGCCAATTTGGGAGCGACTCCGACCTAGCGTTATCGACTTTCTACCCAAGGTTCGCGGTACTGCGGCGGAAGACCTTAGCGCACTCTTGCGTTCGCGAGGCGAGATAAAACGAGCCACTGAAATGCTGACTTCGCGGTCGGGAGTTCGGCGGGCTCGCGGTGCGTATCTGCTTGGAATAGTTCGAGATCGAAATCTTGCCGCGCGCCTGATTCCGTTACTCGCGGACCGTGATCCAGATGTCCGTATAGTTGCGGCTCGTTCGCTCGGCGTCATTGGTGCGACAACGGCAGCCGATGGTATTCTTCAGGCGCTACGTACCACTCGCCGAAGTGTTGGTCTGCCGGCCTGGGTCGCCGTCGATGCCCTGTTGGGGATGGGGGTAGGAATAGCGTCCGCAATCGAAACCGGACTGACTTCCGACGATGCGGCAGTTAGAAACGTGTGTGCCCAAGTCGCTGGACATGGCACGATTTTCTCCACAGCACCAAAGTTATCCATCCTGCTTGCCACTGCGAGCGAGGGTGAAGTTCGGGCAAGTGCGGCAATGGCTCTCGGTCGAGTCGGCGGCGCCAATGAGGCCGTGGCGCTGGCGCGGTATACGAATTCATCCGAGCCGGCGAAGTTGAGACGGACCTGCGCTGTCGCTCTTGGTGATCTGGGACGACTGGAAAGTTTGGAAACTCTGGTGGTTCTACTTGGCGATGATGACCGCCGACTGGCGCAATTGGCCGCCGACTCGCTTGTTCGTTTTGGTGAAATTGGAATTGCCAAACTCTCGTCTGTTGCGGTCGGAGATACGCCAAGTGCTAACGCCGCCCGCGGAGCAATTGATCTGGCCAAATTACGCGGACAAATCTCGCATTTCGTCGGTGATTCGTAATGTTTTGGACCGATATTCTTAACTTCACGCGAGAGAGCCTCTCGGCTGGGCTTGAGTTTGTTGCCATCCCGGTGCTCATCTATTTCGTAGTAACGAACACCTCGTTGATGTTGCTCATTGGTGTAGCGGCGTGGGGATTTGGCGGTCAACAACGCCGCAAGGACTTTGCCGGACGCGAAGAAACCATGAATAGCCAACTATTGCAAGGTGTCTCGATTGTCGTTCCGTCGTACAACGAGGAGGCTGTGATTGTCACGTCGGTGCAGGCAATGTTGTCGCTTGAGTATCCGCGGCACGAAGTCATCGTCGTCGATGATGGCAGCACCGACGGAATGTTCAAAAAATTAGAGGATGCCTTCGATCTCGTGCGCGTCGAACGCGAACTTCCAACCGACATACCGACTAGGGGCACGATCATCGATGTGCACATTCCCCGTAATGGCCGCACCCGACTAGTTGTGGTGCGAAAAGAAAACTCCGGCAAAACCGATTCGGTCAGCTTTGGTATCAATGCCGCGGTAGAACCGTTGGTGGTCTGTGTAGACGCTGACTCTATCCTCGATCCGAGTGCGCTGATTGTTGTCACCAAACCATTTGCCGATGATCCAATCCGCGTCGTGGCGACTGGAGGCGTCATTCGTGCCGCCAACGGATGCAAAGTTATCGATGGACGAATCGTCGAGGTCAATCTGGACAGGCGTTGGATAGTGCGTATCCAAGCTGTCGAATATCTGCGAGCATTTCTATTTGGACGCGCCGGTTGGTCGGGATTTCGCGCGCTGATTCTCATTAGCGGCGCTTTCGCCGTATTTCGCCGAGATATTTTAGTCGAAGTTGGTGGACTCGATCCAGACAGCATCGGCGAAGACTTCGAAATCGTGATGCGTATCCACCGATACATGATCGATAATCATCGAGAATATCGCGTCCAGTTCGTGGCTGAACCGGTGTCGTGGACCGAGGTGCCCATAAGCATGAAGGTGCTACACGTGCAACGCAAGAGATGGCATCGCGGATTGTGGGAGACCTTGTGGAAGTACCGCGGCATGTTGTTCAATCCTCGCTACGGCAGAATTGGGTTGTTAGCCCTACCGTATTTCTGGTTGTTCGAGTTAATCGCACCAATGCTGGAACTGGTCGGGCTCGTGGTAGTTGTCCTTGGCATCTCTCTTGGGGTAACGAGTGCAAATTATGTGCTGATGTTCATGGCCGTGGCCTACGGCTACGCGATTTTGGTTACCTTGTTCGCCTTGGCGATGGAAGAATTGACGTTTCACAAATACTCTCGCTGGTCAGAATTGAGTGCGTTGCTAATTGCATCGGTACTTGAAAATATCGGTTACCGCCAGGCCACAGCATGGTGGCGCTTGGAAGGTTGGTGGGCGAGTCTGCGCGGGAAAAAACAGGTTTGGGGCACGATGACCCGAGAGGGGTTTGACGAGTTGAATAAAGAGGTATAAGAAATCTGGATTCCAACGAGCGCGCGGCGCGCATCTGCTCGGTTTGGTCCGTGATCCGACGCCAAGCAACTGCGTTGTGGCGATTGGAGGGCTGGTGGGCGAGTCTGCGCGGTAAGAAGCAAAAATGGGGAACTATGACCCGACAGAGTTTCAATGACTAGGCGAACGGCGCAATGACAAACCGGCGGCAATACCAACCAGTTCGGTGAGCGCGAGCGCATAAGCCGTGACCGTAAAAATATTTCCCCAACCATCGTTTGCAATGTGGGCGAGTTGATCTGGACTGTCGATCATGAAGTGATTGACAATGCCGAAGACGACCGATGCCAGCATCGAGATCACGAGTAAGTTCGCTCCGCGATGCGGGTGACCACGCCAAATAATCGCGGCCGCAATCGCGGGGGCGATGACAATGACGACTAGGGCGTATGTGCTCTGAAAATTGGAGAGAGACACGTCAATCTGTCGATGTGCTTGGTTATGGACGAAGGCCACAGCGGTGTGGATCGCAACCACCCACAAGCAGGCACGGCGGGCGTTCCCCATCGATCCAACTTACTCAATATTCAGATGGAGCTGGCGGATTCAATCTGGGGTTTTGATCGGGGGATACGATTCGACGGTGACTCGAGTAATTGTTGGATTGATTGCGGGAATCTGCGCCGTTCTCGTAGCGCCGTCGCTTGGACAGCGGGTTACGGGAGTTGGAGTGGTCTCGTTTAGCGGGTCGAAGAATCGCCGCCTGCTCAATCTCGAGGTAGCTGTGGCGACAGTCATATTTTGCGCAGTTTTTGTCTCAATTTCAACCGCAATTGAAGGCTGGTACGTGGTCGTCGCCGGTTGGATTATGTCTCTTGGCCTTCTATCCGCGAGCTGGATTGATGTCCACACCCATCGACTACCACGAAATTTGTCGTATCTAACTTTCAGTGCCGGCGTTCCACTCCTCATTGTTGCCGCAGCAGTCGACGACGACATTTCTCGACTTGCGAGTTCGTTGATCGGGATCGCTGTGGCGACAATTCTGATCGGAATTCTGTATTTGGTTGGACGGGGTGCAATGGGCACGGGAGATCTTCGGCTTGCTCCGGTGATTGGTCTATTCGCGGGATGGATCAGCGTGGGAACTGTTCTCCTCGCGCTTGTCGCTTCGTTTTTGCTAGCGGCGGTCTTTGCGCTAGTCCTACTCATTTCGGGGCGCGCAAACCGACGTGATGAATTTCCGCTTGGTCCATTTCTAGCGCTGGGGACAATTGCCGCCTTCGTCTATGCGGCCGGCGTTCACGGACTTTGAACAAGATGAATTTGTGTGTTGATTCAGATTTGCAGGTTACGCATTAACTGAATGACCGCCGGGCCGAGAACAATGATCATGAGTGATGGCAAAATGCATAGAAGAGTTGGCGCGAGAATCTTTACTGGAAGTTTCATTGCCTTCTCTTCGGAGCGCATCCTTCGACGTTTACGCATTTCTACGGCCTGATTTGTTAACACGGTGGCAACGGGAATGCCGAGAGAGTCGGCCTGGATGAGGGCTCGCACAAAGAATTTCAACTCTGGAATGTCCATACGGTCGGCGAGTGCGCGCAGTGCATCGGAACGCGACACGCCAAATTGAATGTCTTGAACGACGCGACTCAATTCATCTGCTAGAGGTCCGCGTAGGGTCTCACTCACCCGGACCAACGCTGAGTCGATGCTCAATCCCGCCCGTACGGTGACCGCGAGCTGATCGATTGCGTCGGCCAACGCTGCGCGCACCGAATCCTGTCTTGCCTCGGCCCGGGACGAAACGCGCATTTCAGGAACCACAAATCCGCCGACTGTGCCGATGACAATGAAAACGATTCCAAGAATCCCCGGATTTTTCAGAAAATACAGAAAGGCGATGAAACCCACGATGAGCGCGCCGGCAAACTTTTGGACCACAACGCGCTCAAGCGAATAGGTGTTTGGTTCGTTGGCCATCTGTACAACATTTCGGAGACGAGCGATTCGCTTCGGCGGGCTGATTCGAAATAGGCCCCTTGCAATTGCACCCATCCAGTTGTCTTTCGGCACATCTCCCTGCCCTTGGATTGTGCTGGGGTCGATGAGTCGAAGAGAGGTTGGACTTTGAGAGATTCGAAACGATGAAAACGTCAATATAAGACCAAAGATGACCAAAGCGGAGGCGATGAGATTCGTCACCTACGAAACCTTGGCGATGATCGATTGCATCCAAATGAAACCAATGAACATGAGAAATCCGGTGGCGGCGAGTAGTGCGATTCCAACACCTTCGAAGAGCACACCGGCAAAATCTCGATTGACCACGAACGACATCACTCCGACGATCGGAGGAAGAACAAGCATGACGTACGCCGACAGTCTGCCCTCTGCGGTCAGTGAACTAATTTGGCCACGAAGATTCTCTCGCTCGCGTATCGTTTCGGCCACGGTGTCGAGAGTGGTGGCAAGATCACTTCCCACATCGCGACTAATTTCAATACCTGCAACCACCCAGTCAAAGTCAAGACTGTCGACTTGAGATCCGACGGCTCGCAATGATTCAATCAAATCGCGACCAGTACGGACATCGAGTAGGACTTGCCCAAGCAAGTTGTGCGTTGGCTCATCGGATTCGTTGGCCACGGAGTCGAGTGCTTGCACAAGCCCGTATCCAGAACGCAACATTGACGCAAGCATCTGCAACGTGTCGGGTAACTGGGCAACAAAATCTGTGCGTCGGCGTTTGACCCTACGTTGCAATAGTTTTAGCGATCCAATGGGAACCACGAATAGTGCGACCACCGCGCCTGTAATTCTCATCAAGGCAAATCCTGCAATCATGGCCACGACCGTGATGAGCATGGTGTTCAATACAAGTGACGATGCTTTTCGATTACTCCCAGAGTTTTCAACTGCCGCAATCAATTTTCCATAACGGCTTGAGTTTCTAAACCGATGGTCAATACTGTTGGCGACCGTTTCCGACGCTGATCGGTTCTCGATCGGAGCGTTCGACGGATACAACCGTCGTCGCATCGATCGGTCGGGAGAGACGAAGATACCGATCATTAGCAAAGCGAGACCGCTAAAGATGGCCATGATCGCGCCAAGTTCCTTCCAAGGGAATCGTTCAGTCGATTGCGCGGTGTTGTTAGTCAAAGTGCTAGTGGCCGCTGGGGCGGTATCAATTGTCTCCAAAAGTGCGGCTTGCGCCGGAGCGTTGTACGACATACTTGCCTGTCGAACCTGTCCTGCACCTACAAGTTGAACAACAAGATCGACAGATGAGCCTCCAGGTGCCGCAGATGAATAAACGACCTCTACGCGACCTACAAGACTTTGGGCGACGCTGGCGTACAACGATGTGAGTTCCGCCGGGTCGGCAGTAGATCGAATTGACCGAGACTTTGCAAGTTGGTCGAGCGCGGCGCGATTCGTTTCCGGCGTGATCAACTCAACAATTTCGACACGAGTCCCGGTTGTGGCCGCAACCGCTTCGGCCAATGTGGCAGAACTCGCGCTATCGGCACCATCGGAAAGTAAAACCATGACACGCCGTTCGGTATCCGAGCCAAACAATGTGGAGGCAAAGACGATCGCGTTGTTCAACGCGGTTCGACCTTTGGCTCTAATCGCGGCAATCGTCGACGAGAGAAGTTCGCGATCTGCAGTCAAACCCACGTCTAACGTGACATCCGATCCGAAACTGACAAGTCCGATTTGAACCTCAGGAGGCATTGAGTGGATGAATCCGGTTGCCGCAGACTTGGTGGCCTGCAGTGCGTTTCCCGCCATACTTCCGGAGCGATCGATGACCAATACGACTTCTAAATCTTCACCGTTCAAAACATTGGTGGCCATGGTCGGTCGTGATTGTCCATTCTCGGTGATGGCAAATGAGCCGCCGTTGGCAACTATTGATTCGAGTCCTCCAGGAACTCCAACAGTGACACGAACCGTCGGAAAATACCCGACATCCACATTTTCGATTTCGAGGTCAGATTTCGAACCGATTGCACTTGGGTCGTGGGCGAGTGCGTCGGCCGACAAGTCGTCAATGGAAGCAATTCCAATGTTGACTGCGCAGAAAGCACAGACCGCTACGACGTATTGCCAAACGCGAATCATCGCGACCAACTTCGAAGTGTCGTGTTCGATCTAGAGAATTGATCGATCGATGGGAGCGAATAACTGATTCCGCGATCAGCAAGGCGGTTGAGAAACGACGGAGGAACTCCGGTGGGTTGCAAACTGCCGAGGAAACGACCTTCCTCGTCCACTCCACTTTGATAATCGAACGAGTAGAGATCGGAAAGTGTGATTGTGTCACCTTCCATTCCACAGATCTCCGTGATTTGGGAGACTTTGCGGGTTCCGTCGCGAAATCGCGTCATCTGCACAATGATGTCGAAACCAGATGAAATCTGGTTGCGAATTGCTCGTAGCGGCAAGTCGAAACCCGCCATTATCACCATCGTCTCCAATCTGGAGAGCGCGTCGCGAGGAGAATTTGCATGAATTGTCGCCAGCGATCCGTCGTGACCCGTATTAATCGCCTGAAGCATGTCCAAGGCTTCGGCGCCGCGTACCTCGCCGACCACAATTCGATCGGGCCGCATTCGCAGTGAGTTGCGAACGAGATCGCGAATCCGAACTTCGCCCTGACCCTCAAGATTGGCAAGTCGGCTTTCGAGGCGAACCACATGGCGCTGCCGTAATTTGAGTTCCACCGCGTCCTCGATGGTCACAATTCGTTCTGTATCGGGGATGAACGACGACAAAATGTTGAGCATCGTCGTCTTGCCAGTTCCAGTTCCACCGGATACAAGTACGGTGAGCGCGCCTTTCACCGCAGCACCAAGGAGGGCGGCTGCTTGAGGGGTGATAGCCCCAAGTGCAACTAGTTGCTCAACATCCAACTTGTCATTGGAAAACTTCCGTACGGTGAGTACCGGTCCATCGACTGCGAGCGGTGGAATGATCGCGTTGACCCGCGAGCCGTCCGCAAGACGGGCATCGACCATCGGAGATGACTCGTCGATTCGGCGCCCGACTCCTGTAACGATGCGGTCGATGACGCGGCGCAGATGTTCTTGAGTTGAAAACCTCACCGCCGTCTGTTCAATACGCCCGGCCCGCTCTATATAAATAGGATCAGTCGAATTGACCATCACTTCACTCACAGTGGAATCATGGAGAAATTGTTCGATCGGCCCGAGTCCCATCACATCGTCAAGAATTTGGCTAATAAACACAGCCCGTTCTGCATCACGCAACGGAGTACCTTCAGCTGTCAACAAGTCATCAATATGTCCGCTGACGACTTGTTCCAATCGTTCCTGACCGAGTTGGGCATCGAACAGCCTGGTGCCGAGTCGTTCATATAGAGCGCTTGCGAGTTTCTTTCGGACTAGCCACATTGGATCGGCGACTAGTGGTCGCAATTCGTCTAGAGAAGGATCTTCCTCGAGTTCGCGTTCGTGTAGATAGTCGGAGAGTTTCATGCTCCGAATGGCAACCTTGTGTGGAGACTGGGCCGTCATCGAGGAACCTGAATTCGGTCGAGAGTGACGATGCCCTCGCCCCCCACCGTTGCGCCAGGCCCCTCGAGGCTCAGCCAGATGCTCCCAAATTCCGCGGCAAATACCAGTCGAACGGCGTCGACCGACGAGACGGCGAACGTCACCAAAAGTTGATCAGTCGGCGCAGTTCGCGCGCTTGTATCACTGCCGCTTGCCGTAGCGCTGGCAACACCTAGGTCGCTCGACGAAAATTGAACAGCGGTGACAAGCGCTCGGTGGAGAATGAATGAAGAGTTTTGACCTCCTTCTCCCGAGCCAAATGAGGCAATGACGCCGAGGGTATCGCCGGGATTAAACGCACCACCAACCGCGCGCTCAGGAAAAATTGGAATCGTCACCTCTTGGAGAGAGTTTGGAACCAGAATTCGTGAAAGACCCTCTGGATTTCTGAATCGAGCCGACAAGAGTTGCTCACCCGGCAGAAGTTCGGTGGACGTCACGTAACCGGCGGTAATCTCGCCGAGAGTCGCGACGGCACCTGGATTAATCAAGTTTGTAGGTATCTGCATGATTTCAACGCTGTCGATAATTGATTCGACGGGGGTCTGTCGCGGAATCGCAGTCTTCACGACAACAACGGATCCAAATTCGGTTACCTCGCCGACGGGCCCGTTATCCCGATTGTTGACGATCGCATACAGCATGATGGTGCCAATTACTGCCGCGGTGATACCAGCAAGAATGCGGAGTTTTCGACGAGGTCGCATTAGCCAACCACCTTTAATACGCGCGTTCCATAGTCAGTGCTGTCGCCAAACTGACCACCGTTGACGGTCAAAGTCTTAAAGGTTCCACAAATGCGAGTCTGTGAAGACGTACCATTGCACGTTGGCGAGCACGAATTTTCGTTGTAGCCACCACCGAGTGCGTAACCACACAATTTGAATGAGGCAAAACCGTCGGTCAAATATGTTGAGCGCATACCGGGAGGTGTCCGAGATTTGGCGACGGGCACGATGAATGTCGTGCCGCTGTCGTAGAGCGCTTTCATAACTGCACGACATTGGGGCACAACGCCTTCGCTACCCGCGTCCAATAGTGTTCCAGTCGAACCGATGGTGATCGTGGTGGCGCCACAACCGCCGACCGTGTCCTTAATGAAGTCAAAGCCGGCGGCCCAGCCGAGGCTGCAGAGATGGTCGTCGTTGGAAGTAATCTTGATTGGCGTATTTGGAACTGAAAGCGAGCCGTCTGCGGCAATCCAAGCGGGATCGAAGGAACACTTGGAAATAACAATTGGGATAACCATCGCCGTTCCTAGTGAGCCCCATGCCACTGTCGAAACTGCGCGAACCGTTTGACCAATTTGTAGCGCGTCTAGTAGCGGTGCCAGTACAAAGCGCACCTGATTGGAAGACCCACCGTTGTTGGGATTCCAAGTGCTAGTAAGTGCTTGTACGTATCCAACGGCTTTCGATACTCCATTTGGTGCGGGAATACATGGGGTAAGTCCCGCTCCACGCCCGCAGAGCGATACCGCAGCCTCGCCATCGGTGGCGCTGAGCTCCGCGTAGTTGAGTGCCATGGCTTGAGATTGTGTGCATGCAGTTTTCGCGCAGTCGATGCCGACGGCAAGTGCTGCGGCATCGGCGCCGTTTTGCAGTTGGCGTCGCTCGCTCCACAGCGAACCCATGTCCACAACAAGTGCGCCCGAGCCCAGCAACACAATTGCGTACGCGGCAAACCAAACGAGAATCGCACCGCGATCACGGTCGCTTCGTGTCGAGTACTTCACAGTGTTCCTTACAATCCACATCTCATTGACGCTTTGGCTTCGAGTGTGACCGAACCCAACGGGACAAATGGAATTCCGAATGTGAACAATTGGTTGGCCTTTACGGTGGCGGTTCCTCCCGCCACTGGGCAAGGCGTTTGTATAATTCCATCGATTGTGACGGCGGTCGAGGATCGCACGACACTGTTCACCGTTGTTGAGTTATCGCCAAGCGCTAGCGATCGGGCACCCTCGCGCACGGCGCCTTGTAACGAAATCACAACACTATACGCGCGACCAAACTCGATGATGCCAACGAGCATGATCAGCATCAATGGGACAGTCAGCGCAAATTCCAACACGGCCGCACCACGATCCCTTATGTCAGATGACCGTTTGAAAATGCCCATACGTCGCACAGTCTCAGAGTCACGGCACTGTGGTCGGGGTTGGAAGATTGTCGCTACCATTGCGACCATGGACAAAATTGAACTCTTGGACGGAGTGTTGACGAAAACGGGTGACCTTTTGGAGGGAACCAAGAAGGATATGAAGGAGCTCCCGACTCCATGTCCGGAATTCCGAGTCGAAGACCTCGTCAACCATATGGTCGGATGGACGAGAGTCTTTGATGCCAACTGCAATTCTCGAAGCATCGAAGGGGATGCCAATCAGTACCAATGCAAAATTCATCCGGCCACCGAGTACAAAACCGCCGCGACAAGTCTCCTCGACGGTTGGAAGAAATTTGGATTTGACCGCAAGGTTCAAATGATGAGCAATGAGTTGCCGGCCGAGTCTGTTTTCAACATGACCGTCATGGAAGCCGTTACGCACGGCTGGGACCTGGCGGTCGCCACCGGCCAACCGATTCCGTACACCGAGCAGGAAGCCGAAGAGATTTTGACGCGTGCGGAGGCAACTTTGCCAGCCCAATATCGCGGACCGGACAAGCCTTTTGCCCAAATTGTCGAGGTCTCCGCTTCCGCTCCGGCCATCGACCGCTTGGCCGGCTTCATGGGTCGAAATCCTTAGGCAACTAAGCATTCGCTTTACGCCTCCAGCGTCCTCTTGACGCAGTGAAAGCTGCGAGATCGTCCGAGTTCAGCAATTTGTGAGCAAGGTCGACAAAAGTCTTTGCTTCTGTCGACTTTGGATCGGTATGCACAACCGCCTGTCCAGTATTCAAACGCTTTGGCAAAAGTGTCGACGTCGGAAAACTGTTGGTAATCGGAAGTCCAACTGCTTCAGTGATGTCGTCAATCTGCAAGCCGGAATCCTTGGTGACCCGATTCAAGACAAAAAGCCTGGATTGGCTCGGATTTCCAAGTCGATCCAATAGCTGCATTTCCTTAACCAGGTTGCGAACGCTGGCAACGTCCATCGTTGCCACAAAAAGGAGGTCAGAGGCGAGGCTGATTGCCGCAAGGCTTCGTTCATCGATGCCTGCAGCTGTGTCGACAACTATGTAGTCAAATTCGTCGAGCATGATTTCTAGCAGTTCCACCGCAAAGGATTTATCAATCAAATCGGCCTCCTCAGGGCTGGAGGACGATGGCAAAACCAGAAGAGATCCCGATGCATCTCTTGACATAAACAACTTGACCGAAGTTGCGTCCAACCTGGTCACGTTTCCCAAATCTGTGAGCGTGCGCTCTGGAGTTAATCCAAGTGCCGTAGCAACGTCTCCGAATTGACAATCGAAATCAATGAGTAGGGTTCGGTTTGGGGCGACTTTGGCTAGTGCGGTTGCCAGATTGACGGCCACCGTTGTCTTGCCAGAGCCTCCCTTAGGCGACAAGACCGCGATGAGGCGACCACGCTTGTGCTCGGAAGGTGTACTGACTTCAAAGTGAGAATGCATTCGAGCGCCGCGTTCAACCGCACTGCTAATTGCGGATATCAAATCTGTTTCGCTCGAGTCCGGATCGACTATGTTGTGAATACCTATGAGGGCGGCCAACGCCCACTTTTCGGGAGATGTCGTCGTCACCAAGACGACTTCGGTTGGCGCCGACAAGAGAAGGAGCCGACGGGCAAGGCCGAAGGCAAAGATCGGCGAAATTTCGTTTCCCACAAATATTGCGGTCGGCTCGTAGGCGAGTAATTCGACCGCCGTGCTTTCGATGTCGTTGGCAAATACCGAATCGGACCCTAGGTGAATGAATTCAACTCGATTTTCGAAGAGGCTTGATGAACGAATTGATTCAATCGACGAGCAACCACCTAAGTCTCCAAGAAATACGACCCTGTGAACGATCGCAGCCGGAGACGGCAGCGTCCCCGGACTGCGATCACTGAATTCTTGAGGCTGTTTAGTAGTGCGAGTTAGTTGCACAACCGACAAATCACGGAACTGTTGTCGGAGTTGGCAAATTGTTGCCTAGACCACCGAAAAAGTCCGAGAGTTGCTGACCAAAGATTGTGATTGCACCAATCACCACGAGGGCGATAAGGGCAACAAGCAGTGCATATTCGACCACGGTTGCTCCCCGGTCGTTGTCCTGCCTTGGTGAAGTGAAAAATGACTGAATTGCCACTATTAATCTCATGTTGGTATTGCTCCCTCTCCGTAGTTGAATGACTACTCAGAGTGTAAAGTACTGATTGTGGGGATGCAATAGCCCAATAAAGATTGAGGGATAACCCTTCGACAAAATCCGAATTGGTGTGATGGGGAATATGTGAACGACGGGGAAGGCACGGCAGGCGTGGACGAAATCTGCGAAATTCTGCTCACCGAGCGGGAAAGATCCGTCATGCAACTTGTCGCGGATGGAGACGCCAATGTCGTGATTGGCCACAAACTCTTCGCATCAGAAAAAACAATTGAAAGGGTTCTCGGTCGCGTGTACGTCAAGTATGGACTTGCCGGATCGTCAAAGTTGGAAAACCCACGGGTCAAGGCGACTCTCATTTTTCGCGGATTGGTGAAATTTGCGATCGAAGTGGATAGCTAAAACAGCCGCAGCTCATCTATTCGGCTGCCGCGCAATTCGTCATAGTCAATTTCGCGCCAACCGATCCCGCGACTCTCTGCCAACACGCGAGCCTGTGGTTTGATCTGTTGAGCAACGAAAATTCCGCGTATCGGACCCAAGGATGAGTCTGCGCGCAGGCATTCGATATATCGAGTGAGTTGCTCAACTCCGTCTATTTCGCCACGTCGCTTAATCTCGATCGCAACTGTCTTGCCATGTTCGTCGCGACACAACAAATCGACGGGACCAACGGCAGTTGGGTATTCGCGCCTGACCAATGTCAGACCCGGCTCGATGGACTCCGGTAGATCGGCCAAGAGTTCCTGCAGATGGGCCTCGACGCCGTCTTTGACGAGACCAGGATCTGGCCCAAGTTCATGGCTTGAATCGCTAAGTACCTCATGCAAGTGGATGGTCAGAATCTCACCCTTTGGATTGGTGATGTTCCACCGGTCGGCTTGTTCAATAATCGTGTTTGGAGAATTCATCCAATTAAGCGGCTTGTACGCACCGCCGTCCGAGTGGATTGCCACGCATCCGTCGGCCTTAACCATTATGAGACGAGTCGCCGCGGGCAACGAAGCATCGAGGCGACCTTGGTAGGTCACACTGCAGTTGGCGACAACAAGTCTCATCGCCCGACGTGTTCTCGCATGCGTTTTTGAATTATTTGGCGACGCTTCTGCAAATCGCTGTAAGTCATCTTGTTGACGCTCGAGTCAATTCCCAACCCGGCCTTCACGCTGTCAAGATTTATTTCCACGGCGGTGTGATCGATACCGAGTTCACGACCAAGTTGTTCACCGTGTCGTTGGGCGAACAACACCGAGATCGAACCAATTTCGCCAATAATGTCCAAATCGGGCGCGAGCCTGGCAATTGCCCCGTCCAAGAAGACAAGGTTTTTGACATACAGCATGAGTTCCTTTGGCATTCGTGCGCCATAGCCGAGCATCGCTTTAACGAGGCGCTGCACTTCGCGAACCAATTCCTCGCCTGACAATGTGGTCGGATCGATCACTGGCTGACCGAGATTGAGATCACGAATCACCGCATCAATGTCGGTGTCGGCGGGTAGTGCACCAAGATCTCGCAGGGCTTCGACTTGGCCATTGATGTTGTTCGTGGTTGCACTGAGCATCAAGCGCAAGAATGCCATACGCCTCGGACCCGTGAGACGACCAACAATTCCAAAGTCCAAAAGTGCTGTGCGACCGTCGGGAAGGACGAGCAGGTTGCCCCCGTGAAGATCACCATGAAAAATACCGTGGATTAGAGCGCCCTCCATGAAAGCGATCATGCCGGTTCGAATGACCGACTCTGTGTCGATACCTGCACGTTTCATTCCGACAACATCATCGAACTTGAAACCGTCTAGTCGCTCCATGATTAATACACGTCGCGTCACAAGTTTGCGATGTGGCCGAGGCACGATGTAACCGTCTTGATGCAATTGCCGCAACATCTTGGCGATGGCCAACATGTTGTCTGCCTCGATCCGAAAGTCGAGTTCCTCAACAATGGTTTCGGCAAATAGTTCGACCAATGCGGGAGGGTTTGCCAACGCCGCGACCTTGATTCTTCCGACGAGGTGCGGTGCAAGCCACGTCATAACCCTCAGATCCTTGCGCACGAGTTTGGACACCTGCGGTCGTTGGACCTTAACGACTACTTCTTCGCCAGTTTTCAATTTTGCCGAATGAACCTGAGCAATTGAGGCGGCCGCCAGGGGAGTGGTATCGATGCGGGCAAACACGTCGTCAATTCGAGCGCCAAAGTCTTGCTCCAAAACTATTCGTACGCGCTCGAATGATTCCGCGGGAACCTGGTCGCGGCAAAGTCGGAATTCGCGGACCAATTCCGGCGGAAATATTCCTTCGCCACTGGAAATGATCTGACCGAGTTTGATATAGGTGGGACCAAGTCGCTCGACTGCACGACGAAGATTCAATGACAAATTCGCTCGCGAATCTTCGGACGTTGCAAATTTATTTCGCTTCTTACGTACCCACCACGGCAAGAGTGCCTTGGCTAGGACAAATGTGACCGTGGCGAGTCTGGCCAATGGCGGCACCCGAGATGCTTTAGTCAATTGAGGGATCTCATTTTGTGCAACCCGACGTAACTCAGCGGCTTGCTTCTGCCATCCAATTTCTTGCTCGTTGAGGACCCATGGTCCAGCCTCCGAAAAGGCTGCCCACGTTCGGTCAGAAGATTCAGCCGAGAGTGGGGAATTCACCTATCAAGTCTGCCCTCGTCCAGAGCGGCTAGGACACGTTCGGCGAGATGTGGCTGGCATACGACGAGATCGGGGAGCCATGTGGCGCGTTCGTTGTATATAAGTGGAGAGCCGTCTATTCGACTCGTGTGCAAACCGACCGCTCGGGCGACGGCGATTGGGGCCGCAGAGTCCCATTGATGCTGTCCTCCGGCATGTACATATATATCGGTCTCTCCGAGCACAACCGCCATAGCCTTCGCACCCGCCGACCCGAGGCGAGCAACGTCGCAGCCAAGGGCTTGGGCGACAATCACTGCTTCGCGCGACGGTCGATTTCGGGACACGACAAGCCGAGGATTTCCGTCGTGGCGTGGCGGTAGTGAAGGAGGGTTTGCCGTGCTCAGGGTGATGTCATATGCAGGAAGCGCGACTGCCGCGGCCGTCAGTTCGCCTGCTGTGGCTCCGAGACGTTCCCATAGCGCAACATGAACAGCCCAGTCTGCGCGTCCGAATTCGCCATATTCGTTGCTGCCATCAAGTGGATCAACAATCCAAACTCGGTCTACCGAAAGTCGCAAATTGCTGTCGGCACCCTCTTCCGACAGAACCGCATCGCCCGGGCGCGACTCGTGAATTGAATCGAGCAAGAAACGATGGGCGATTGCATCACCCGCATCCATGACTTCCCACGGCGAGCGGCCCTCATTGAATAGTTGCAGGCGCAGCGAAAGGAGGAGTTTTCCGGTTTCACTGGCCAGACGTTCGGCAAGTTCGTGATCGGTTAAGTTCACCAAGTACTGCGGCCAAAGCGTGCGGCGTCGCGCACTAATTTTCTCAGAGCGGGCTCGTCTGTTCCGCTATCGATTAGTGATGTGATTTGCCGTTCAAGTTGCTCGGCCGAAGCTTCATCGAAAACATCTACTCGCGGGTGACCGACGATGCTTGTATTGGCAAGCAACACGACTGCACCTATTGCGCTGAAGATTCCAAAGGTGGTGACCCTGCCTACATTGTTTCCATCAACAGAAGAAATAATCATGCCGGCGATACCAACCACGAAAGTGATGATGCAGACAATGCGAATGTTGCGGGTCGTCGAGTTCACAAAATCATCGGTTCAACGGGTGAGTGGCTTGTATTTGAGTCGATGTGGCTGGTCGGCGGCAATGCCCAGCTCTTTCTTTCTCCATGCTTCGTAATCGCTGAAATTACCTTCGAACCAATGCACCTGACTCTCGCCTTCGAAGGCCAAAACATGGGTCGCGATTCTGTCCAGAAACCAACGGTCATGGCTGATCACGACTACGCATCCGGGAAACGACTCGAGTGCGGTTTCGAGCGCCCGAAGCGTATCGACGTCGAGGTCATTTGTCGGTTCGTCGAGAAGCAAAACGTTTCCGCCACTCTTGAGCAGCTTCGACAAGTGAACACGGTTGCGTTCGCCACCTGACAAGTCGCCAACGCGTTTCTGTTGATCACTGCCCTTGAAGTTGAAGCTTGCAACATATGCTCGTCCGTGAACTTCACGGTTGCCGATCTTGATTAGTTCGGCGCCGCCAGTAATTTCTTCGTACACGGTTGCATCATCATTCAAAGAATCGCGACTTTGGTCGACGTAACTCAATTGCACGGTGTCGCCGATAGTGATCGTGCCACCGTCGGGGGCTTCCTGTCCGACGATCATGCGGAAGAGGGTCGTTTTACCCGCACCGTTTGGACCGATTATTCCGACGATTCCTGCCGGCGGTAGAGAAAAAGTCAGATCATCGATCAGCAATCGATCACCAAACGCTTTGCGTACACTCTTCAACTCGATAACAGTGTCTCCGAGTCGCGGTCCTGGTGGAATGGCGATCTCAAGTTTGTCTGCGCCCTTTTCCGCAGATTGTGCCTCGGCGTGAAGTTTTTCGTAGGACGCCAACCGCGCCTTACCTTTTGATTGGCGAGCCTTTGGCGACATGCGAACCCACTCGAGTTCTCTTTGCAGTGTCCGCGCGCGAGCCTCGTTCGCCTTCTCCTCGCGTCCCAATCGCTCTTGCTTCTGCTCGAGCCAACTTGTGTAATTGCCGGAAAAGGGAATTCCTCGGCCTCGATCGAGTTCGAGAATCCACTTGGCAACATTGTCGAGGAAGTAGCGGTCGTGCGTGATGGCAACGACCGTGCCGGCATATTCCTGTAGAAACCGCTCGAGCCAATCAACACTTTCCGCATCCAGGTGATTGGTGGGTTCGTCCAAAAGCAGCAGATTTGGCCGACTGAGTAACAGTTGGCAAAGAGCCACCCGACGACGTTCGCCGCCCGACAACTTGGTCACGTCGGCATCGTTGGGCGGGCAGCGGAGGGCATCCATCGCAATTTCAACGTTGCGTTCCAGACTCCACGCATCTGTCGCCGCGATTTTTGCCTCAAGATCGGCCTGCAGCGCACCGACTTTTTCGAAATCGGCATCGGGCGCGCCCCACATTGCCATGACCTCGTCGTATCGAGTGAGCAAGTCTCGGATCGGAGCGACTCCGTCCATCACATTGCCGAGTACATCCTTTTTGGGATCTAGCTGTGGTTCCTGAGAAAGCATGCCGACCGAAAACCCCGGCGTTAGTCGTGCTTCACCGCTATACCCGTCGTCTATGCCGGCCATGATTCGCAACAGACTGGATTTTCCACTTCCGTTCGAGCCGATGACGCCGATCTTGGCGCCAGGGTAAAAGGACAACGAAATGTCCTCCAACACGGTGCGATCCGGAGGGTAGAAACGCGCCAACTTGTAACACGTGTAAATAAATTCAGCGGCCATGACACATACAACTTAGTGGCGGACGCTGAATATGAGTCGTGCTAGTTTTGGATAGTACAACCAGCACAAAGGAGATTACTTTATGCAACTGCTAACTCGCGACTACCTCGGTTCCTTCGGGTTCCGTTGGTTGCATATTCTCGCCGGCATCACCTGGATTGGTTTGCTCTACTACTTCAATTTGGTCCAGACACCGGCCCTCGCCGCGTTTGGCGACGAAGGCAAGGCACGCAACATCGCGATCGACAAGATTGGACGACGCGCACTTTGGTGGTTTCGCTGGGCGGCCGTTGCAACACTAGGAACCGGAATCCTCATCACCGGAATCGAAGAGGATTTCTACAAGGACTTTTTTGGCAGCGGGCATTCCGCTCACGACGCCGCAATTTCTGTGGGAATGATCCTTGGTATAACCATGGCGGCCAACGTATGGATGGTTATCTGGAAGAACCAAAAAGTGATTCTTGCCAATGTCGTCAACGTGTTGGGCGGAGCCGAAGCAAATCCGAATGCAGCAACGGCCGGTCGCAAAACGCTCCTCGCTTCGCGCATGAACGTGATCTTCTCCGTAGCGATGCTCTTTTTCATGGTTGGTACGCCGCACTTCTACGCGGGTGCCTTCCCGGATGCCACAAGCGGCAATGCATGGACATTTTTTATCATCGCAATTGCAATTGCCTTTTTGCTTGAACTCCTAGCGCTTGGCTTCTTCGGCGGAATCCAAGCCGGAAACAAATTGCTGTGGTCATTCGAGAGTCACAAGAACGCGTTAATTACCTCAGGTGTGTTGTGGCTTGTCTTGTGGCTGCTTTCCGAAGCGATTTTCGGCTAACTACTGCAGTAGCAAAAAATTAGAGGTCGGCATCACCCGACCGTAAAACTCGCTTTCATATTTTGGTGTCCGGGCACCGTGCAGAGCAATTGATATGTACCAGGCTCCAATGTCACACTGCCATGGTCAACATCGCCCTTGCGGCTCACATGTAATTCAAAGCCAGACACCTTTGTGCCGTCGCGTTCGACGATAAGTGTGTGGTGGATCGTGTCGGCATTGATATAGGCAATGGAAATCTCGCCAGACGTGGCCGTGTACGCCGATTGATCCAAGCGAATTCCGCTTTCCGCAGTGACAACGACGTCTGCGACCACCGCTGTAGTTGAAGTCGAACCCGATGAGCCACCGCAACTCGACGCAACACCGGTCAGAGCAATTGCGGCGAACAAGGCTTTCTTACTGATTCGTCTCATGCTTGCATCCTAGTTACGCATTACGTGAAACGGTCTGCAGATACGATAAGTGCCGATGTCCGACACCGTACGATCCGAATCTTTGCGGCCAGAGGACTTCGGAACCAACTCGTGGCTCGTGGAAGAAATGTACGAGCGATATCGGGACGACTCCGATTCGGTGAGCACTACTTGGCAAGAATTCTTTAGCGACTATCGATCGACAGCAAGTACGGCGCCAAACAACTCTGCCGAGAAGATTGTTCCCGTACCTAGCAAGCCGATCGCGACTGTGAAGTCCGAGCCAGTTGCAAGTATTGAAGTCCCCAAACCGCGGGTCACCAAGCCTGTGGCGATCATCGAAGACGGGCCGGCGGAGCCAATTCGTGGAGTTGGAGCCGTAATTGCAACCAACATGGAGCAGAGCCTGGGGGTGCCGACGGCGACGAGCTTTCGCAATGTTCCGGCCAAACTTTTGGAAGTAAATCGTCGGGTGATCAACAATTACCGTGCACGAACCGGACAAGGAAAAGTTAGTTTCACCCACATCATCGGCTATGCGGTGGTTCGTGCCATCGCCGACGCAATGCCGAATTTGAAAAATTCCTTTCTCCGCGACGCAGACGGCAAGCCGATGTTACAAAAGCACGCTCACGTGAATCTTGGGCTCGCCGTCGATGTGGACAAAGGTGAGGGCCAGCGTGCGCTAGTCGTTCCGGTTCTTCGATTCGGCGACACGCTCGATTTCGCCGGATTTGTTCTCGCCTACGAAGAAATCATCCGCAAGGTTCGGGCGAACAAACTCACGGTTGAAGACTTCCAAGGAGCCAATGTAAGTCTGACCAATCCGGGAACCATCGGGACCGTTCAATCAGTCCCACGATTGATGCCAACGCAAGGAGTCATCGTCGGGGTTGGCGCAATCGAATATCCGGCCGAATTTCAGGGCAGCGACGAGCGCTCGCTCGTGCACTTGGGCGTGTCAAAGGTTGTCACGATCACGAGCACGTACGACCATCGGATCATTCAGGGTGCCGAAAGCGGCCTATTCCTTAAATATGTGCACGAGTTATTGATTGGTGAACACGACTTCTACAAAGAGATGTTCCGCAGCCTTGGAGTCCCGTATGGATCGGTGAAGTGGCATCAAGACTCAAATCAAATCGACGATGACGATGGCATGCTCGACAAACAGATGCAGGTAGCAACACTGATTCGCGTTCATCGGGTTCGCGGTCACCTCATTGCTGATCTCGATCCATTGCACTGGAAAGAACCGGCGATGCCAATCGAACTTGACCCCGCAACGTACGGACTATCGATTTGGGATTTGGATCGCGAGTTTCAGACGGGTGGCGTTGGCGGGGTTCGCAAATCGACTTTGGGAGATTTGCTTGGCACGTTACGTGATGCCTATTGCCGGAGCGTCGGAATCGAATACATGCACATTCAGAACACCGACGAGCAACGGTGGATCCAGGATCATGTTGAAGGTCCTCATCGCAACGAGCAGGTAATCGACAAGCACTGGTTACTCAAGAGGTTGAATGCGGCAGAGGCATTTGAGCGTTTTCTTGCTACCAAATACGTCGGAACCAAGCGATATGGATTGGAGGGCGCAGAGTCGGCAATTCCGATTCTGGATGTCATTCTCGAGCAGGTCGCCGATGCAAAGATGCACGGCGCTGTGGTGGGTATGGCCCACCGTGGTCGACTAAATGTGTTGGCCAACGTGATGGGCAAGAACTACGACCAAATATTTCAGGAGTTTGAAGGACATATCGACCCGTCGTCGGTTCAAGGTTCTGGAGATGTCAAGTATCACCTCGGTGCCGTCGGCACGTATACGTCGCGAAAAGGTTCGCAGTTACCGATCGAATTGTCGGCCAATCCGAGTCACCTTGAGGCCGTAAATCCTGTCGTGCTTGGCACGGTACGCGCGGCTCAGGATCACATCGAACCGCCACTTTCGTACCCGGTGTTGTCGATACTTGTGCACGGTGACGCGTCGTTCGCGGGACAGGGCATCGTTGCCGAATGTTTGGCGATGAGCGATACAAGTGGCTACCGAGTAGGGGGAACCGTACACCTCATCATCAACAACCAAATCGGTTACACAACGGCGCCACAATACGCGCGTTCATCGCATTACTGCAGTGACCTTGCCAAGACCGTTCAGGCGCCAATCTTCCATGTCAACGGGGATGACCCGGAGGCCTGCGTTCGTGTCGCCCAACTTGCGTTCGAGTATCGCCAACAATTTCACAAAGATGTTGTTATCGACATGATCTGTTATCGCCGCTACGGCCATAACGAAGGTGATGATCCGAGTTACACCCAACCGCTTATGTACAAGGCAATTGCCGAGCGGCGCAGCGTGCGAAAACTTTATATGGAGACACTGGTCAAGCGTGGTGACATCACCTTGGAGGAAGCGGAACTCGCGCTTGCTGATTATCAAACGCGGCTACAGAGTGCGCTCGATGCCACTCGAGCAGCGGCTCCCAAGCCAATTAATGTTCCAAAACCTCCTGCTCCGGCTGGCGTGTTGCCACATGTTCCAACAGGGGTGGGCCGCGAGGGGCTCGACGGTATTTTCCGTCACCTCACCGAGTATCCGCAAGGGTTTACTCCTCATCCAAAATTGGTCAAACAATTTGAAGCGCGCTCGCGACAATTCGAATCCGAGCAAGTTGTCGACTGGGCGACTGCCGAAGCACTCGCATTTGGTTCGCTTGTCGTCGAAGGAACACCGGTTCGATTGGTTGGCGAAGACACGCGCCGGGGCACGTTTAGCCAACGGCACTCGACTCTGATCGATTACAACACAGAGGCCAGGTGGGTTCCCTTAGACACGTTGCCAACTGCCAAAGCAAGATTTTGGGTCTACGACTCGCTGCTTTCGGAGTATGCGGCTCTCGGGTTTGAGTATGGATACGCCAATGCAAACCCACAATCACTTGTCATCTGGGAGGCGCAATTTGGCGACTTTGCCAACGGAGCCCAAATCATCATCGATCAGTACGTAGTGGCCGCGGAAGACAAGTGGGGACAACAAAACGGGATGGTGTTGTTACTACCACATGGGTACGAGGGTCAAGGTCCGGAGCATTCGTCCGCTCGGATGGAGCGATTCCTACAGCTCTGTGCGGATGACAATATTCAAGTTTGCTATCCAACTACCGCGGCACAATATTTTCACATGTTGCGACGACAGGTGCGTCGTGAGGTTCGCAAACCATTGGTGGTCATGGCGCCGAAACAACCGTTGCGAATGAAGCAGAGTCACTCGCGTGTTGATGAACTCCTCACCGGAAGTTTCAGCGAGTTGCTCGATGATCCATTTGTCTCGGACCCTCGATCAGTTACTCGCCTCGTCTTGTGCAGCGGCAAGGTTGCATGGGATGCGATGACGGAGCGTGATAGCCGCAAGGCAAATGTGGCGGTCGTTCGCATCGAGCAGCTGTATCCGTTCCCGCACGCGCAATTAGGCGAGATCCTGACTCGCTATCCGAATGCAAAGCAACTTTTGTGGTTACAGGAAGAACCAGCGAACATGGGAGCGTGGCGTTTCGTCGATCATTTGAATTGGCGACTGAAGGAACGTGGTTACGACTGGCGCCACGTGGCGCGCGTGGAATCGGGAAGTCCTGCGACGGGTTCAAAGGCCATCCATGACCAGGAAGTCGCAGATCTGATGGAGCAAACGTTCGCATCTTGGTAATCGCGTGAACACTCGACGAGTTGTTGTCGTCGGCGGGGGTGCCTCGGGAACCTTGGTCGCCTCGCAGGTGCTGCGCAAAGCGAGATTGCCAACTCATGTGACGGTTGTCGATTCGCGGCAAAATCTTGGTGAGGGTATCGCTTACTCGACGACATGCAAGGATCACTTGCTAAATGTGCGGGCCAAGTCGATGAGTGTGCTCGTCGAGGATCCCCAACATTTTATGAAGTGGGCCAATGTTGATGGTGATTCGTTTGTCCGACGCGCGCTATTTGCCCAGTATCTCCGCCATGTTTTCGACGAGGCCAACCTAAATGCCGCCAGTGGGGTGGTGTTCGATCATCTTCAATCCACGGTTCAAGGCGTCGACGGACCGAATTTGCAAGTTCGATGCCAAGATGGCTCGATCTTGGACGCCGACATCGTCGTACTCGCTACGGGAAATGCGAAGCCACTGGTCCCGTCGTGGGTCGGCGAAGACGTGGCACTGCATCCACGATTCATTGCGGATCCTTGGGAACCGGGAGCACTTTCGCCAATTCAGGGAGGCACCGTCGTCACGATCGGCGTCGGTCTGACATTTGTCGATGTCGCCATCCAAGTGCTGGAAAACACGCAATCGAATGTGATCGGTATTTCTCGCCACGGGCTTATGCCAACTCGACACGACTTGGCCGAACTGCCGCTGACCATTCCAGATATGTCGACCCCACTGGAAGTTCTCCACTGGCTCCGCCTAAATCGCGATCACTGGCGGTCGGCGGTCAATGGGCTACGGCCGCAAACGCAGGAATTATGGATGAATTTTACGGATGTACAGCAACGGCAATTCCTTCGCCATGCGATGCGTTATTGGGAAATTCACCGCTCTCGAATGGCTACCGACGTGGCAATTCAAATCGACCGCTACCTCGCATCTAGTCGTATTCAGGTAGTGAAGGCGAAAATCATTGGAGCGGCGGCGACCTTGCCAAATTCGATATCAGTGACAACTTCGACTGGAGACACCATTGTTGGAGACTGGATGGTGCTATGCACGGGTCCGTCGGACGCCGACGCATTGCTTCAACCTCCGCTTTCGTCTCTCATCGCCAGCGGGCGAGCCGTCGCCGGGCCTCAGGGGTTGGGCATTCGATGCGATCCAAAGTCCGGGGCGCTCATTGACGCGGATGGCATGGTCAGTACTTCACTGTTTACGATCGGGCCGCAACGTCGTGGCGTGTTGTGGGAAACAACTGCAATTCCAGAGATTCAGTGGCAGGCAGATCAACTCGGCGAATTAATCACCAGACCGAGTATCTGAGATAGATCTTCAATCGCTTGCGAGCTACTCGTAACCTTGATCGTTGTCATTCCCATTGCCGCTGCCGGTTTGAGATTGATTCCAAGATCATCCAGAAATACACACTCGCAAGGTTCGACCTTGATCGTCGCGCAGGCGATTTCGTAAAACCGAACCTCGGGTTTCCGAGCGCCGATCTTGCTGCTCTCGATAATTGCATCAAATCTGGCCAGCACATCTTGTAGCGCCGCTTGGCGAATAGTCGGCGGGGCCGATTGGCCAGTCAGGACATTGTTTGTCAGACAGGCAACGATGTACCCAGATGATTTAAGGACGTCGAGGGCGTGGACCATGTCTTGTCGCACTTCTCCCGCCAGTAGTTCGAGCACATCTGCGCCGCTGACTCGGTGACCGCTCAATTCGCTTTCGGCCGCAAACAATTCGTCGAATTGTGAAACCGAAATCTCACTTCGCTCTAGTTTCGCCCAGGCGTTGTCATGCGGGTTTGATGCATTGACGGAGCGAATGAAATTGGTCGGAAGTCCTCGCTCGCGTTCGAAGCGATTAAACGATTCAAATGGACCTGAAACAATGACGCCACCGAAATCAAAAAGCACGGCCCTATGCACCCATTGAGCGTATGTGACCATCGGGGCCAAGAAACCCGCCAACTCAATGGTTGACTACATACCATGGCAAAACACGTTGTTGTGGACGGTTCGAACCTTGCCACAGAAGGCCGGACGGTGCCGAGCCTCAAGCAATTGAACGAGGCGGTGCTCGCATTCATGACCGAGAATCCGGATACCAAGATTACCGTCGTCGTAGATGCGTCGTTTGGACATCGCATTGACAAAAAGGAAGTTACGGAATTCAATAGCGCGATTGATAACAACGAACTCGTTTCGCCACCGGCCGGCGCCGTCGGCCGAGGGGATGGGTTTGTATTGACAATCGCCGAAAAAGTTGGTGCCAGCGTGTTGTCGAACGATAGTTACCAAGAGTTTCATCAGCAATACAAATGGCTGTTCGAACCAGGTCGGCTCATAGGCGGAAAACCGGTTCCGAATGTTGGTTGGGTATTCATCGAGAGGCTCCCCGTTCGAGTCTCGGCCAATCGTGAAAGCGCCAACGGTCGAAAAAATTCTGCGATAAAGACCAAGAGAGCAAGTCGCGAGGCACAGCGACCGATGCCGATACCTAAAACGCCACCGCCGAGCGCGCGTACGGCTCCTAAACCTAAAGTGTCGGCGCCGACGGTAAAAGTGGCAACGACAAAGGCGCCCGTATCGAAGCAAGTTTCAACGAGACACAATGAACTTGCACCGTTTCTCAATTTCGTCGAGCGACATCCCGTAGGGAGCAAAGTCAAGGGTGTCGTTGATGCTTATTCGGCCCACGGTGTGTACGTTCGTATCGGTGATATTCGCGGGTACCTGCCGTTGCAATTGATGGCCAATCCAGCACCTCGCAGTGCTCGCGACCATGTGAAATTGAATCAGCAGGTTTCCCTCGTTGTGGCCAGCTTTACTCCGTCGCGACGAAGCGTCGAAGTAGGCGTCGTCGGCGTCGAACTTCCGGCGACACAAGCCTCGAAGAGTTCAAAGAAACGAGGCTCCGCTCCACCGAGTCGCAAAGCGAGTGGACGAAAGAAGTAGGTTGACGAAATGTTGCTCGCCACCTGGAATGTGAATTCGCTCAAGGCCAGGTTGGCGCGCGTTCAGGCATGGATCGAAGACGTTCAGCCGGACGTTTTGTGCATGCAGGAAACAAAAATGACTGATTCGGCATTTCCGGCGCTCACATTTACCGAAATGGGCTACGACTCAGTCCACTTTGGGCAGGGGCAGTGGAACGGCGTTGCCATCCTTTCAAAAATTGGTTTGACCGATGTCGTTTCGAACTTTTCTGCAGGCGAACCCGATGCCGAAGCTCGAATCGTCACCGCAAATTGTGGAGGTTGCCTCGTTTCTTCCGTGTATATACCAAATGGTCGGGCACTTGATCACGACCATTACCAGTACAAGCTGCGATGGATGAAGCAGTTGAAGAGCCATGTCAACACTTTGGCCAAACCTTCAGATGATGTGGTCATTGCCGGCGACTTCAACATTGCGCCAGCTGACACTGACGTGTGGGATCCGGCCGCACTAGTCGGCTCAACCCATGTCAGCGAACCTGAACGAAGTGCGCTAAAGGATTTGTGTCAGTGGGGTCTCAAGGATGTGTTTCGCGATCAACACTCGGAGGCGCAGCTGTATACCTGGTGGGACTATCGAAACGGCAGTTTTCACCGTGGGCACGGCATGCGCATCGATCTGGCGTTGGTCAGTGAGTCAGTGGCGGCGCGAACCTCGTGGAGCGCTATCGATCGCAATGCTCGAAAAGGCGAAGCCCCGAGTGATCACGCACCCTTGCTCATTCGCGTAGATAGCAAGTAGACCGAAAATTGCTCACTTAGTTCCGCTCAGTGAATTCTTGAACGACGCAACGATCGGCAAGATCTCACTGGCAAGTTGCTTGGCGGTGAGCGACCCGATGATTTCGGCAAGAGCCTCTACAGTGTCCGGCTGAGTTTGTTCAATTTCAGTTAGTTCACGATCGCTACACACGACTTTTGGCAACTGTCTCAACTGACGGGCACGAACCGCGCGCCAATTGACTAGTTGGCCGTGCAAAGTTGGTTTTGCTTCTCGGTGGGCGATGGGGGCGAGGACGGCCGCCGATGTTGGCGCTTCGTCGCTTGTGGGTAAATCCGCAAGCAATCCACT
>JBDTPW010000067.1:0-2184 GCA_039932495.1 Ilumatobacteraceae bacterium | reverse complement strand
TGGTTGCAATATCGTTCTTAATGAACTGCATCGTGTCGTAAATGGCAAACAGTGCGGTGATATCGCCACCTGGACTGTTGATGTAGATGTTTATGTCTTTGTCTGGATTTTCGCTCTCCAGATGGATGAGCTGGGCGCAAACGAGATTGGCGATCGTGTCGTCAATTGGTGTGCCAAGAATAATGATGTTTTCCTTGAGCAATCTGCTGTACAAGTCATAGACGCGCTCGCCTCTGCTCGTCTGCTCAGTGACATTTGGAACGTAATAGTTCCGCATGACGTTGTTATTGCGCATTATCTTGACTCCTTGGGGATCGATTAAATAGTAGTTGCGTGGTCGTGCTTGTCTGTGGACTCTTCTTCTGCCTCATCGCCAAACATCGTGCTGGCATTGATTTCGTGGCCGTCCGGATCAACAAGTGTTGTGTTGTGAAGTAGCCAATCCACTGCCTTTGACTTGCGAATCTGTGCCTTCAGTTCGGCAACCGCATCATTTTTCTCGTATGCCTTGCGAACCTGTTGCACCTTGCCGCCCACCTGCATGGCAATGCGCTGAAATTCGGCATCCACATCGCTCTCGTCGGCAACAATATTTTCGTTGGCGGCGACGGCGCGCAATGCGAGATCTACTTTCACCGCCGTTTGAGATTGCGTTCGTAATGATTCGATAAACGATTCGGTAGTTTGGCCAGTTGCCGAAAGCCACTGATCAATGGCAACGCCCTGCGACTTGAATTGCTCGACCGTATTCTTTACTCGCGATTGCAATTCGCTCGCCACCATTGCCTCAGGTACATCGATGGAAACCAGCCCGCCAAGCGCGCTCGTCGTACGTTCGACAAACACCGTCCGCGCCTGATTCAATTTCAGCGACTCCAAACGTTGGCGAATCGAAGACTTCCACGCCTCAATCGAATCGTTTTCGGCGACATGCTCGGATACCCATTCATCGGTCAGTTCGTCGAGTGTCACTTCTTGAATTTTCTTGACAACGATTGTTATCTCTGCATCATCCGTGGTTCCATTGGGCGCCTCTGAATACACAATTTCTTGATTTATAGAGGCACCAATTAATTTGCGGTCAAAACTTTCCGATACCCAACCCTTACCGACCTCGTAAAGCCAATCTTCGACGTTGAGCCCAGGTACGGGAGAGTCTTCCCGAATTCCGGAGAGATCGAGAGTTACCTGATCACCATTTGCAATTGGGCGATCGACATCGGTAAGTGTTCCATGACGACGGCGTTCTGAGATGATTACTTCTTCAACGTCACTGTCTTTGACCACAAGCGATGGCAATTCGACGCGCAATCCGTTGTAACCCGGAACCGAAACCTCCGGACGTACTTCGCAGGTTGCATCGAATGCAATCGGACCGTCCGTTTCGCCCTTTGTGATCTGAATCTGGGGAGTGGCGATGAGATCTATATCGTGCTCGCGAACCGCCGTGGAGAGATATTCGGGAATCGCGTCTTGGATCGCTTGTGACCGCGCCGCGCCAAGGCCAATTTGGGCTTGAAGAAGTTGTCGAGGCGCCTTGCCGGGACGGAAACCCGGAATCCGAACTTCCTTGGCGATTTTGCGAAACGCCTGGTCAATATTTCGGTCGAACTCGACCTCATCAATTTCTATGGAAACTTTTACTTTGTTGCCTTCAAGTGTCTCGATGGAGCTTTTCACAGAGCGCAAAGTGTACCCTTTTCATCTATGGCAGCCTCGTGGAAACCGCACGTCTTGGCGTTCCCCCACCCTGATCAAATCAGTTTGAAAATTGGTGATGTCGTTGCAACAACTGTTGACTTGGCGGATGTGCCTTCCGGTTCCGAAGGAAAAGTAATTCTGGCTAACGGGTTCAACTGGCTTCGTTATCGCGTGCGGTTCGCCAGCGGTGTTGAGATAGCCGATCTTGATCAGCGACATATAAAGCCAATCGGTAAGACCGCGCGTCGATTGGCCAAAATAGCCAAGCGCAATAAATAAACGGTGAAATCGGCCGAAATACGCCATCGCTTTCCGGGCGTTGGCGATGGATGGGCCCGCTTTGACGGCCCTGCTGGGACGCAAATGGTCGATGTCGCAATTAGGGCAATGAGCGACTGGGCAGGCAGCGGGTCTAACGCAAATAATGGTGGCTCCTTTTCGGCGGCCAATGACTGCGACGCGCTAATGAGTCGTGCTCGGGGA
>JBDTPW010000066.1:0-16456 GCA_039932495.1 Ilumatobacteraceae bacterium | reverse complement strand
AGCTCTGCTTTTGTCATTTCTTACCTTGCTTTCTCGGAATCGGATAACTGTTCGCCACCCATCTGAACGGATTCAGCGAGCAATTGCAAGCATTTCAGTAGTTGCAGATGCAATTAACCTGATTTTTGACAGTTTCGAAAATCTGCTGTGACTTGCGTCGATCGACTTCATCGAGAGTAAGAAATGTTCGATGAAATGGTTCGGCGACCGACTTCGCGACGATTGCCTGCTCGTCAACGGGATTTGGCAGCAATTCACCAAACCCATACGGGTATTAGCTTTGCGACGGTTGACCCGCGCGTTCAATCGCATTGGCGGGCTTTCATAGTGAACGATTGGCCAATCGCTTCGACTTCGCCCAATTTCCGCACGCAATCGGTCAGATTCGCGCTCAAGTGTGCGAGTGAATGCCAATTTCGACTCGGCAAAATAATTTTGAAAATAATTCCGAAATGGGGCTTGATATCGATCATTTTTGCCATTGCGGACGCAGTACTGGCCTCGTGGCACTATCCACCTTTTTGCACTTGCGAGCGACCACACTAAGAAATGTTGTTGATCTCATCGTCTTTTCCTGATCAACCCGTTGGTGTCGGTTCATCGGCGTCGGGGGTTCTGACTGACACTGACGACATTGGGTTCCTAACTAATTCAAACAGCGAGAGCACGACCGTGAGAGTTGTGCTCGACACATCTGTTCTCGTTGCCGATCCGACGAGCCTGCTTAATTTTCCTGGCTGCGATGTTGTCATTCCGCTCACGGTTGTCGAGGAACTGGATGGACTGAAAACGCGAGTTGATGACGTCGGGCGATCTGCACGGAATGCTTTGCGCACGATTGAGGAGCTTCGTCGTCGAGCCGGCGGCTCACTCGTAAGCCCGATGGCGGTGCACGACGCCGCGGTCGGTGGCACCGTGCGCATCGAGGTCAACGGGATCCAGCGACACCTGCTCATTGAGCACGGACTCGACCCCGACATACCAGACAATCGGATCATCGGGGCCGCCCTTGGCCAGGCCCAATTTGCGACAACTCGAATGGTCTCCAACGATGCCGCCTTGCGAATCAAAGCGGCCCACCTTGGGCTCGTTGCCGAGGAGCACCATCCGATCGGCACCAACTTTGACACTCGCCCCATGGGATGGCACACCTTCGATACCTCGGCGGAAACGGTCGACGATCTGTATCGATCGGGAGGAGTCGAGGTCTCCAGCGTCGAAGGTGGGGGCGCGTTGTACGAAAACAACTTCGCCGTACTTCGTTCTGGCTCTCAGTCTGCACTCACTCGATGTCGCGACAATGAACTGCGTCTGCTCGCGCCATCCGCTCCGGAAGCTTGGGGACTTCGGGCGCGCAGCAAAGAGCAACGCTTTGCCCTCGAGTTGTTGCTCGATCCAGAAATCACTGTTCTCGCATTTGATGGTCGTGCAGGCACTGGCAAGACGGTGATGGCAATTGCCGCCGGACTCGAACAGGTTGTCGAACAGCGCCGTTATGAGCGCCTTGCGGTGTATCGGCCCCTTGTTCCGGTTGGCCGGGCCGACGTCGGGTTCCTGCCTGGCGGATTGGACGAAAAGCTTGACCCATGGATGTCGGCCATCCACGACGCCATCGTTGCACTTACCGATCAACGTTCAAGCCGAGACGCCCGCGGACTCATCGACGATCTCATGGATAGGGGCCAACTGACGCTCGAATCGGTGACATTCCTGCGCGGGCGTTCGCTTCATCAGCAGTTTGTCGTCGTGGATGAGGCCCAGAACTTGGAGCCGACCACTTTGAAGACCATCCTCACCCGCATTGGCGAGGGCACCAAGGTCGTCTTTACGGGCGATACCAGCCAGATCGATGCCCCCTACATGGGCGAGTCGAATAATGCCTTGGCCGTGCTCATTCGCGCTTTTGCCGGTCAACCCTGTTTTGGCCACATCACCTTGGTCAATTGCGAGCGAAGCGAAGTTGCCAGTTTGGCGGCCGAACTCCTTTAGTTAGAGGGTTCCAGCACCATTTGTGTCCCTTGTAGGACCCAGATATGCCCCAGGCTAGATTTTTCTTGACAGCTTGTAAATTTCTGTTTATCGTCACATGAACTGATGTCTTGCACCGAATCGAACCCGAATTTGTCGACCATTATCAATGGGGACTTACTGGTATGGAAGCAGTCGGCCAATTGCAAAGGTAAGTTCAAATTGTTCTTCGCTCATCGCGCGGAACGTCCTCAGGCCCGCTATCGGCGTGAGGCCAAGGCCCATCGGTTATGCGCCGAATGCTCAGTCAAAGAAGAATGCAAGGACTTCGCCCGCAATTCGCACGAGTATGGCTATTGGGGTGGCGAGAACGAGGAAGACCGTCATCTCGCCGGTTTCACTGTTGCCGCGCCGATCGGTATTCGCGCCCGAGAGGCAATTCGACCTGCCAAGATGGTTGGATGACGACCGTTACCGATGCGATCACCGATCCAAGCTCATTTGTTACTCAATTCATCGAAAATATTGAGCACAGTCGATTCACCGCGGCGATGGACATGGTCTCGGATAACTGCGAATACGACAATGTGCCGTTCAATAAGGTATTTGGCAAGGAAGCAATCGTCTCCGTGCTGTCTGAGTTTCTTGCCGCCAGCACTCGAGTGGAATGGCTTGTTCACCACCAGGTGAGCAATGGGGATATGAACCACGGTGTGGTTATGAATGAGCGAACAGATCGGTTTGAAATCGACGATCGCTGGATCGAGCTGGACATCGCCGGATTGTTCGTCGTCAGCAAGGGCAAGATTGCCCTGTGGCGCGATTACTTCGACAGGGAAAGTTTTACCAAGGCGCTTGCCACTAAATGACACCCTGCGCCTAATCTCAAGGCGATGAGTGATTTAGTCACTGAGAAGCGATTTGCGATTGTTGATACTGAAACCACGGGGCTATTCCCCGCCAACGATCGGGTCCTTCAAATCGGCGTGGTGATCGTGCGAGGGGACGGCACGATTGAGCAGCAATTTTCCACACACATCAAGCGCCTTGTGCTCAAACCCGGGCGATTGGGTGCCCATCATGTGCACGGCATCACCCGAACCGACCTAATGAAGGGGATGCCACCCGAGGCAGCGTTGCAAGAGATGCAGGAGTTGTTGCAAGGCGCCCTATTTACAGCTCACAACGCGGATTTTGATCTCGGGTTTCTTCGGGCCGAGGCAATTCGGGCCAATTTCGATCTTCAGATTCCGTCGCACATTTGCACGCTCAGAATGTCTAGGGCTCTCGATCCAAGATCAACGCGGTCGCACAAACTTTCCGAAGTCGCCAAGCGCTACAACATCACATATCAACGGCAGCACGATGCATTGGCAGATGCGCTGACAACGGCAGCCGTGCTTCCGCGCTTGCTAACTGATTTGAAGATCACCACGGTTGATCAACTTGCACGCTTCACAATTAACGAGCGACCTAAGAGAACCCCTCAGCCGTAACGCTTCAAGACTTTCGCCGCGGTGCGTTTGGCAACGTCGCGTAGCTCAACTGGTTCGAGCACGTGCACATTTGTTCCGGCGCGCAATAACAAGCGTCCGAGCCAATGCTCGCTACTTACGGCCATCGTTATATCGACGCTTCCATCATCATTCTTAGTCCTCTCGATGTACGGATACGACTCGACAACCCACCTTGCCCGAGGTTGCACACGCAACGTGACCTGTTTACGTAGACCGCTGAACCAATCGCTCTCGTCTCCCATTTCGCCAACATTTGGCGCGTTCGTATTGGGCGAAAAGCTCGAAGTGTGCTCAACACCTTCCACCCGATCGATACGAAATACTCGCCGCTCGCCGGATCGTTCGTCATCGGCGGCGACGTACCAATGACCACCGTCTTGAAAAACCTTGCGTGGAATGATTGCCCTTTCGCTTCGCTCGGCCCTAGCCGGCGAGAGATACGTGATGATCAACTGCTCGCCCGATTCGACGGCAGCGGTGAATTCGCCTACATGTGCAACTGGCTTGAGGTCGACTTCGATCAGATCTTGGGCCGATGGAAGCAAACGACTCAATTTGGCAAGAGCAGAAGCCAACGGACCGGTGTCGGTTGCGCCAGGAAACTGAAGCGCGGCCTTGCCCATCGAGGTAAGCGCAAATACCTCCGCCGTATTTAATCGAAGCGGCCTCGAAAATACCAACGGCACCTCGGCAACGACCTCGTCCTCGTCAATAAATACGTCGATTAATGCATCAGGCGAATATGGAGGGACACCACAGACCGCGGCCATCATGAGATCATCTGTAAGTTCTGCCTCGGACATTTTGAATTGTTTGGCCATGTCGGCCAACTTCACTCGTTTGCGTTCAACGAGCCAAGGCAACATGACCAGAAGTCCACTCACTCGCTCTGCCGCGCCGCGCGGCCCCCTTCGCCTACCGGCATTGGTTCGCTTAGTCGCCATAAGTGTTAAGCACTGATCAATTCGTTGAGCCATTCGCGTACCTGGTCGCGAATTTCTTGTGGCGCAAGCACTTCGGCCCGATCAACCATGGCAAACAGCCACAGTCGAAACGCGGCAAGGTTGGCACAAGGAATATTGATTTCGATTGACCCATCCGGGCGCACTCTGGCCACCGCGTCGTCGCCGAACTCTGTACGGACCTGCCTGGCCAGCGGCGCGTCGACAAGGACAAGTGCCGATGCGTGGACGCCTTCACCATCGCTGAGCAACTCGTGTTCGGTTGCCACCGCATTTGCAATATCAAATCCGTCTGGGCGATCAAACGACTTTGCTTCAAATGCCTTAACCGTTCCCTCGATTCGATCAACCCGAAATACGCGTCGGTCCGTGCGCAATTCGTCGAAACCAACGAGGTACCAATAGCCACCGCGCGCAAGGAGACCGTACGGATGTACGGTTCGGTTTTCGCCGTTGTAGACAAATTCCAATTTGCGACGTTCTGCGAGTGCATCGGCCAACACGGGCATGAGTTCACGGTCGAGCTCAATGTTCACACTTGTCAACGGCTCTTCGAGTGCGCGTTCGCCTCCGAGTTTCCATAACGCCGCCTCGCCGTGAGCCGCCCCGATGCGCACGGTCGCTGCAGCAAGTTTCAGCGCCTCGAGTTCGGCTTCGGTGAGACCGAGGTCGCTGAGTTCATAACTTCGACGATCCACCGTGTAGGCGCCCTCTCCGGCGCGATCGCCACCGAGGGTAATCATCTCTATCGGTATTCCCATCTCCCGCAATTCGCCTTTGTCGCGTTCAAAGGCCGCTCGGGCCGCCACATCACTTTCTGGGTATTGCGATCCGAGTTCATCGCGAATTTGTCGCAACGTAAGCGGTTGCGAACGTTGAACCAGCAGGGCCAACAGATTGATCATCCGTTCGGCTTGAGAAATTTTTACGCTCACGGGCGTCAGGCTAGGGCATCCTAAGGGCGAGCACGGTGTTCGATATACCACTTCATTAGTTGCGAAGTTGATGAGTCGCGACCAACTTTTCGCGCCCCAGATTTGAAGTCAGCGATGATGTCAATTGCCAGCGATTTACCGGCCTCCACACCCCATTGATCGAAACTGTTGATCCCCCACACGCACCCAGCAACGAAAACCTTGTGTTCAGACAAAGAAATCAGTGCCCCAAGAATTGCGGGTGTTAGCCGTGTACCAATAATGACTGTACTTGGACGATTACCAGGCATCTCCTGATGGGGGCTTGCTTCATCCGTCAAACGTCCAAAAGCCATCGCTTGCGATTGAGCAAACATATTGGCGATCAACGCATCCTGTTCGGCGAAGTGGCTGTGAGATGGACTGGCAAATGCAATGAATTCTGCCGGCACGATTTGTGTTCCCTGGTGAAGGAGTTGCATGAATGCGTGTTGTGCATCTGTGCCAACTCCACCCCACACCACTGGTGCCGTCTTGACCGTTACTTCTAACCCATCGGACGTGACATGTTTGCCGTTACTTTCCATTTCAAGTTGCTGCAAATAGTTTGGCAACAATTCCAATGCTGTCGAATATGGCACGACCGCGCGCGTTGCAAAATTGAGGATCGACGTGTTCCACACGTCCAACATCCCAAGCAGCATTGGCAGGTTGTCGGTCACTGGAGTAGTTGCAAAGTGTTCATCCATGGCGTGCATTCCGTCAAGGAATTGCCCAAATATGTCGCCGCCAAACGCAATTACGACTGCCGCACTCACCGCCGACGAGATCGAGAAACGACCACCGACCCATGACCAGATTGGAAAGGAATAGTCGGCCTGAATGTCTTGCTGCTCGACTCGTTCTGGCATTGCCGTGACGACAACGCAATGTTTTCCGACCGACTTTTTGCCAATTGCGGCGGCGAGCCATTGCTGAACGAGTTTCGCGTTGGCAACGGTTTCGAAGGTGGAAAACGTCTTGGAACTGATGACGACAAGCGTGGATTCTGGGTCAAGCGATTTCAGTTGGGAATCAAGATTGGTTGTATCCAACCCGGAGACGAACGAACACGTGAGTTTTGGTGTGTGCAACGTAGAGAGCGCGTTGTACAGGAGTGACGGCCCTAGTTCGCTACCACCGATACCGATGTTGAGTACATGGGTAAATGACTTTCCGGTCGATCCACGAATTTCGCCGCTAGCGACTTTCGCGGCAAATGCTGACAGGTCGTCGCGTACCTTGTGGACTTGGGTGACGACGTCAACTCCATCGACCATGATCTTTGATCCTTGCGGCGCGCGAAGAGCGGTGTGGAGGGCAGGTCGATCTTCAGTCGTGTTGACGTGAACTCCGGCGAACATGTCGTCTCGGCGCTTGCAAACTCCAGACGCCTCAATCACATCTCCGAATGCCTTAATGATCGCTTCGTTGACCAATTGCTTGGAGAAATCGACATACAGTGCTTCCGCACCGACTTGCACTTCGCGAGCAAAGCGAGTCGATCGCGCTGGATCCTTGTCGAATTCTTTGCCCAGGTTGAGTGTCGCGGAACTTGAGCCGAGCTCCACGAGTCGCTTCCACTCGGGACTGCCAGTGACATTCACTTTGTTTAGGCTATCCACAATGTCTTCCGACCAAGATCGCTCGCGACTTGGCGTTCTGTTTGGATTCGGCGCATATGCGATCTGGGGACTGCTCACTATCTACTGGAAAGTTCTCAAATCGTTCGATGCGCTCGAACTCATTGGATGGCGAATCACATTGTCCGCCGCGATGCTTGTGCCAGTCACACTCGCTACGCGACGATTAATTCCACTGGTGCGGTCGCTGCGCAATCGACAATTACTTTGGCGAATTGTATTGGCCAGCGTTCTGCTGACTATTAATTGGTACACGTATGTATGGGCCGTCGTCCACGGTCATGTCATTGAAACCGCACTTGGTTATTTCATAGCACCGATATTCACCCTCGTGATCGGCGTATACGGGCTTCATGAGCGCCTGCAACCAATTCAGCAGGTCGCTGTCGGTTTCGCAATAGCCGGCGTCATTGTTCTCACAGTTGGATACGGATCGGTGCCGTTGATTGGCCTCACACTTGCTGGATCATGGTCGCTATACGGGCTGTTGAAGAAGCAGGTCACATTGGCCCCGCTGGAAAGTCTCACCGCAGAGGTCATAGCCTTATTCATTCCGGCGGCTCTGCTTGTCACGGTCTCTTGGCAACACGCAGAAAGTATCCCCGCCACTGCCAGTTTTCACGAGTGGGTCTTCGTGTTGCTTCTCGGAGTCGCCACCGCGGTGCCGCTTCTTCTCTTTGCCGGCGCGGCGCACCGTACTCCGCTCACTGTGTTGGGGCCAATGCAGTATCTTGTCCCGACTATCAATTTCATTCTTGGTTGGCTGCTCTACAACGAAGACGTATCGGCGACCAAGCTCGCTGGTTTCGGATTGATTTGGGTATGTCTCGCGCTCGTACTGATCAATTCCTTTAGAGGGTTGCGTGGGTACGAACCGCGGTTCCGGCCACAAGATGTTTCAGCGCTGTAATTGCTGCCCTGCCACGTTCATTGTCATTTGTGACGGTGGAAAACCTGGCCAACCCAGAGAGCAACACATCTATGAGATCTTGTAAGGCATTTACGCTGATGTCGTTATGAATTTCGCCTCTGGAAACCGCATCGGTGCACAATTGATGCAGGAACTGCGCGTTTCGTTGGCGAAACGGCGTGATCGCAGCCATTAGTTCGGGATGGCGTTGAGATTCGGCGGCAATGCCAACAACGAAACACGTTAGCGATGGGTCTGCTGCGTTGAGTTCAACGAGCGAATCGAGAATCGCCGATAACCGTTCGACAAATGAGAGATTATTGTCGGACGCGTCCTCAAAGGCCGAGTAAACGAGGTCCTGTACTTCGGAATACACGGCCACATACATGTCGAGTTTGGAGGGAAAATAATGGTAGATCGCGCCAGTCGTGATTCCCACGGCGTCGGCGATTGCGCGATTAGTAGTTGAGTCGAATCCATTCCTCGCAAAGGACCGACGAGCCTCAAGCAATAATCGCGTTCGAGTTTCGACCGCGTCACACGACGACGGACGACCGAGCTTCTTTGGTGCCAGAGTATCGGGTCTTGATTCGGCTGCCATAGACAGACGCTAACGAGTCGGGCCGTAGTCAGGCGAGGCGGCGAAGAAGCTCCGCAAGTTCAATCGGGCGATCTCCTTGAATGCTATGTCCGGCGTTTTCGACCACCACAACATCCGCAGATGCCTTACGCCGTTTGACTTCTGCCACATCGTCGTCGTCGACAACCGGCGACAGACCTCCGCGCACGACGAGAAGTGGGCACTTCAACTCGGATATTGCTTCCCACAGTTCGGCGAAACCATTGGAGTTGGGATCATCATCGCTTGATGTCCGGGCATGGTTGCTTCGGTCATAGCGCCACTGCCATGAGCCGTCTGGAAGTTGTACGGCGTTGTGCAAGATGCCTCTGCGCAGCGAAGATTCCGAGCGCGTTGGATTGTGTTCCTTTGTGCGAGCCATCAGATCATCGAAGCTGGCAAAACTTTGCGGACCGTTGACAAAGTCAAGTACTGCCTTTGCTTTCTTGGCATTGACACCAGGCGTGATGTCGATGAGCACCAAGTGTCGAACCAAGTGCGGCGCGCGATGGGCAACCGCCAAGGCGGTTAGGCCACCGAGCGACATGCCGACGATGGCCTTCGCGTTTGGTGCCAATCTTTCGATCGCGACGACAACATCCTTTGCCAAATTTTCGTGGCTGTATGTCGCGTCCTTGCGCCAATCCGAATGACCGTGGCCGGCAAGGTCAATTGCAACCAGTGGTACGTCGAGCGCGAGCGCAACCGTGTCCCATGTATGAGCATTTTGTGCGCCGCCATGAATCAGGACAAGACGCGGATCACCGTTGCCCCACACCAATGCGCTGAGATTGCGTCCGTCGTGCATTTCGACATCAACACGTCGTATCTGTGGTGTTGGCGATGCGTCAATGCCGTACTCTGCAATGTTTTCACCAAACATTCCAAACTCGTTATAACTTTCGCTGCTCGGTTCCATCAGGGCAGTGTTGTTGTCGTAGCACTTACTGTCGTGGTTGAATTGGCCACTGAGGTCGTGGTAACGACTGTTGTTGGAACGATCGATGTCGTTGTCGTGTAGTTCGGGTCCGGTTTGTCAAACGGAGGCACCGGAGATCCGTACTCCTCTGGTTCCTTGATCCCGTCAAACACATATACGCGATCTCCATATGCAACTAGGGCCGGAAAGTACCGAGCGACCGACATCGGCATTCGCACGCAACCATGAGAAGCCGGCTTGAGCGGCACCAAGATTGCACCGTGAACGGCAATGCCGTAATTGAAATACACGGGGTTGTACATCGTGCCAAGTTTTGATTCGCGTATGCCTTGGTGACGGTTATAGAAGTAGAAGATTCCGGGCGGCGTGACCGCCTCTCCACAAATGCCCTTCTTTATCTGCTCTCCGGTGTTGTTTCCTTCCTCACCCGGGTCGATCGCCACTTCCTCACACCATGCCTCATTCGAACCGGTCGAGATGTGTGTGATCAGTACGGGTGCGCCATCGGTAAACACAATGAGTACCTGTTCAGGCAGGTAAATCTCAACATGTGTTTTAGTGTCGGAGGTCCGACGTGGCATCACTCGCAGATCGCTTTGCATGATTGCCCACGTCGATGGCGTTACTTCGCCGCTCGCCCGCGCTCGCGGAACCGCCATCACCAATTTCTCAAATGCCCACACCGCTTGAACCGTGTTTTGTCCATATGCACCATCGATCGGACCTGGATCAAAGTGCAACTGGGCTAAGCGTTGCTGCACTCGTGTGACGTCTTCGCCCTTCATGCCAGACTTCAAGGTCCTCGTCAGTGGCACCGTGACGAGCGGAGCGGTTGAACTTTCCACGACAACATCGGGGTTTGAATTATCTGAATCGCTCGACCCGCTGTTGTTTTGTGAAATTACCGCCACCGCAACCACGGCAAATAAGACGGCGAAGGCCGCTATCGCTGGTCGCCAACGATAGTAGAGATCACTATTCATTTTTTGGTGGAGGAAAGCGCGTTGAGTTCGTGTCGAAGTTCAAAAGCCTCGACGAGAATCTTGCGTATAACGGCGGGAGAACTTAGCGTCGACACTCCTCGAGTACGCGGAAAATAGTCGACCCCGAATTGAACAACGTTCATACCCAATTTGCGGGCACTGACCATCAACTCTGCGTCAATGAACGAGCCTTCGCTCTTCAATGTGATCCGTTCAAACACTTTCTTGCGCACCAACTTGAAGGCAAAGTTGACATCGCGAAACTGAACACCGAACAGTGCCCGAACCATCAAGTTGTAAAAATACGAATACACCACCCTGATCCGCCCTTCGCCGGTGCGGTCAAATCGGTACGCCGCAACAATGTCGGCGTCGTATTGCTTCATTAATCGCAGCGCCTTATGCAACTCGCGCATGTCAAAGGGCAGATCCGCATCTGTATATAGGACAACATCTCCGCGGGCGGTTTCAAAGCCCGTCTTGATCGATCCCCCGAGTTTGCGATTCTCTGGGTGATGGACGACCTTGACCCGTTTATCCTTGGCCGCCGCCTTGTCGGCGAGACGAGCAGTCGAGTCGGTTGAGGCATCGTCGACAATGATCAATTCGTAATCGCCGATGTCTTCGCTTGCTATAAGTTCCTCGCACACCTCTTGGGCCGCATCGAGCGCGCGCTGCAGGTACTCTTCCTCATTCCACATCGGGAAAAACACCGAAAGGCGCTTGAATTTCGTCGCAGCCATGGTCGATAAGGCTAACTGCGACCCGGCTCGTTGTACCCTGCAGGGTGATGTCTGAAATTCCCTCGCCGCCGATTCCCAAGACTGTTATTCAACTCACCCGCACGTGGCGCAACGTCACGGCCCTTTCGTGGTTGTTGCTCGGACTGGCCATACTTGCGTTAGCCATTTCCAGCCGCACACTTGGCAAGCCGACCTGGTGGCTTGGCCCAGAGTCCAACCCGCAGTTCTTTCTGCTTTGGGCGACCCCATTTGTCGGTCCCCTCGCTTCCATCATTGCCAGCCTGAAATTTAGTCAGTGGGCAATTCAGGTGAGCTTTGTCTCAGCGTTAGTTTTGGCACTTGTTGCCATTTTCGATCTTTCTAAATCTCCCGGCGTCGCTTTCGGAGAATTCGTACTTGCCGGTGCGGGCCTGCTTGTCACCGTTGCCTCGTTGGCCGGACGCACAAGCGTTGCCGTTTACCCGGCGTCGATATGACGACACAGTCTTCCTCGACTTCTAAAGTTCTCACCTCGTTGCCGGTCGGCGAACGAGTCGGCATCGCCTTTTCCGGCGGACTGGATACCTCGGCCGCGGTTGCCTGGATGCAGGAAAAGGGTGCACTTCCATTCGCCTATACCGCAGATCTTGGTCAGCCTGACGAGCCGGAACTAAATGCCGTTGTTGATCGGGCAAAGGCATATGGCGCCAAAGGTGCGCGACTCATCGATTGTCGGAGCGAACTTGTTCACGAAGGACTCGTCGCTCTGCAATGCGGTGCGTTTCACATTACGACGGCCGGAAAAACCTACTTCAATACAACCCCAATTGGCCGCGCCGTTACCGGCACGTTGCTCGTCCGGGCAATGCGCGAAGATGACGTCAACGTATGGGGCGATGGAAGCACGTACAAAGGCAACGACATCGAGCGCTTCTACCGTTACGGACTTCTCGCCAATCCAAATTTGCGAATTTACAAACCATGGCTCGACGCCGACTTTGTGCGCGAATTGGGCGGGCGCTCGGAGATGAGTGCATTTCTGGCCAGTCGAAACTTGCCATACAGAGACACCGTTGAAGTTGCATACAGCACGGACTCCAATTTGTGGGGTGCGACACACGAAGCAAAGTCATTGGAAGAGCTGTCCACAAGCATGCACATCGTGGAGCCAATCATGGGAGTTGCTCACTACGACTCATCCGTGAAAATCGCCACCGAAGATGTCGTGATCGGATTCAAGGCAGGATGGCCCGTGACGATCAACGGCGCGTCGTTCGCCACTCAATTTGAACTCGTGCAGGAAGCCAACAAAATCGGCGGTCGCCATGGATTAGGTATGAGCGACCAGATTGAAAATCGAATAATTGAGGCCAAGAGTCGCGGAATTTACGAAGCGCCGGGCCTTGCACTTTTATTCATCGCCTACGAACGATTGCTCACCGCGATTCATAATGAAAATACAATCGAGAATTATCGGCACATGGGTCGCCGACTCGGTCGCTTGCTGTATGAAGGTCGCTGGTTTGATCCTCAATCACTAATGCTTCGCGAGCCGTTGATGCGTTGGGTCGGCTCGCTGATTTCCGGAGAGGTGACGATCCAGTTGCGACGCGGCGACGATTACACAATTGTCAATACCACAGGCGCCAACCTCACCTACTCACCGGGGCGTTTGAGCATGGAGCGAGTGGATGACGCAGCATTTGGACCACTCGACAGAATCGGTCAGCTAACGATGCGCAATCTAGATATCCAAGATACGCGGGCAAAGATTGATGAATACCGACTCGCCGGCACGCTCGGCGAAGGCGGATTACTCGAACTCGATTAGGTCGAGATGAGGCTTAGCGGTTAACGAGTGCGCGGGCAACGCCAGCGAGCAATGCGGCTCGCTCGCCCATTTTGCTGATCAACACATGTTCGCTATCGGCATGAGCGCCGCCTCCAACCGCACCAAGCCCATCCAACGTTGGTACACCGACCGCAGCGGTGAAATTCCCGTCTGATCCTCCGCCGACGGCAACGCCTGTGATTCCCTCGAGGTTCATCTCCGCGGCAATTTTGAGTGCAACCGCAAACAGGTCGGCCGATGCTGACTCGTGCATTGGCGGTCGATTGATTGAACCCGAAACGGAAATGGTCGCCCCAGCAACAGTCGGCGTAAGCGTAGCCATTTCGCGCTCGACTCGTTCCTTTTCTTCTGGGACGACAACTCGCACATCGACCACTATTTGGGCCATTGCCGGAACCACATTTTCGGTCGTGCCCGCACTTGCCACGGTAGGTGTCACGGTAGTTCCCAATTTTGGATTGGCGATCGCGCTAATGCGTTGAACTTGAGTCGCCAATTCAATTAACGCATTGATTCCTTTTTCCGGTTCCAAGCCCGCATGTGCAGCCCGACCACCTATATCGATGCGGAAAGTCCCAACACCTTTTCGCGCGGTCTTTAGCGCTCCACCATCGGCGCTCGGCTCAAGCACAAGCACGGCCCCGGTTGCCTTCGCACGTTGTTCGATGAGTTCGCGCGATGCATACGATCCGACTTCTTCGTCGGCAGTAATCAACATTTCGACATGGTACGAATCGGGAATTGCGCTTAACCCATGGATCGCTTGAATGATGCCGGCCTTCATGTCGAATATCCCTGGACCGCGGGCGATGTCGCCGTCGCGCGAAAATGGCCGCTTTGCCACTTCACCTAACGGAAACACGGTGTCGTGGTGACCGATGATTAGCACATTCGTCTGTTCGCTGCCTTTCCAATGCACATGCGGACCACGTTCGGTGGAAATTATCGTCGGCGCCTTACCCGTGACTTCAGTGAGGATCTCAGCAATCACCCGCGCACTCTCTTCCAGACGCTCATTGTTTAACGAAGGCGACTCCGTGTTGACGAGGCGTTCCAGTTGAGTCAGCATCGCCGGCACACGTGCGTCCATCTGTTGCCGCAAGTCGGTCATTGACGGGCTGGGATGGGGCGATGCCATGCGTCTATCGTACTTGTGATGGCTACTTTCAGATATCTCGTCAATGATGTTGAGAAATCAGTGACGTTCTATACACAAGTTTTAGGTTTCAAGGTTGAACAACAATTCGGACCGGCCATGGCCATTGTCTCGTGCAACGACGTGACCCTATGGCTAGCTGGACCAATGTCTTCGGCAGCGCGGCCGATGCCTAACGGAGATACACCTAAATCGGGCGGCTGGAATCGATTTGTCGTGGTCGTTGAGGATCTGCAAAGTGTCGTGACCAAATTGAAATCGCAGAATGTTCCCTTTCGCAGTGAAATAGTCAGCGGCCCAGGTGGACAACAAATCCTCTGTGAAGATCCGTCTGGGAATGTCATTGAGTTATTTCAACCGGCCTGATCAGGATCAATTGAAGATCGAGCACCGATTCCACTAGGGTTGGACCATGACATCAATGAAATCAAAATACAGCGGATCCAAAATCGCAATTCTTATCGCATTTTTCGTGCCTCTAATTGGCGGATTTCTCGCCGACAGAGCATGGCTTGGGCTAGTCATTGGTGTGATCACCGCGGCTGCCGTTTGGAAAGTACTCGGTGGCAAGGTTGACGATCTAAAAGATTGACTACTTCGAGACAAATTGTTGGAGCGCATTTACCGTGTGCGTCCAACCCTGAATAAAATTTGATTCGGCAAAGCTTGGTTCGTCACTTGGAAATGGCGCGGTTATTTCGTGGGTGAAAACCAGATCTGTCGAATTTGCGCCACCCGATAAATCAAATGTGACGCGGGATTCCCCCGAATATCCGCCGTATGCCCATGAATAGATAAGTTTTCGGTCTTCAGCAACTTCCAAGACCTTGCAAATATGGAGATACTGATGCTCTGGGTCTGGTCCGAGCATAAAACGATTTTCAAAACCAACTTCCGCCTTGAACTCGGTAAAAAATGGTGACCACTTTTTGATCAGTTCAAGATCAGTGAGCGCCTGCCACACCAACTCGACTGGTGCGTCAATGGTGCGGGCGATGATCAATTTGTTGTTTTGGTACTCCACGTCCTAACTTCCCATTGATCCGGTCTTGACAGCGCCTGTCGACTCACACGTCAAAATAGAGACGCCGGTCGTGGCTAATTTGGACTCGATGACCTTAAACCCTTCGGCCCGAGTCCCTTCGGCGAAGAGTCGCTTGCCGTTGCCGACCGTCACCGGGAAAACCCACAGATGCATTCGGTCGATCAGGTTGTGTTTGAGCAATGTTTGAATGAGATTGGCGCTCCCATGAATCCACATGTCGGGTCCGTTCTCTTCCTTGAGTTTCTTGATCTGCGCCGCGACGTCGCCGGTAATACAAGTGGAATTGTGCCAAGAAGGCTCAAATGATTTGTGCGACACGACATATTTCTTCGTCGCATTAAAAGGATTTGCCACCTCGAGATCAACCTTTGCGTCTGGCCAATAAGCGGCAAAGATGTCGTATGTCCGTCTTCCGAGCAGTAGTTCGAACGGGAGACTCATGAACCCACGCATGACAGAGCCCATCATCTCGTCCCAATAATTGGCCGACCAACCGCCGTAAGCAAAACCGCCCGTCGTGTCTTCGGTAGGTCCTCCGGGCGCTTGCACGACACCGTCGAGCGTCACAAATTGGGTGACAATTATTTTTCTCATGGATATATTTTAGTGCCCGGGATGGGAGTCGAACCCATACAGCGCTTTCGCACCAGGGGGGTTTAAGCCCCCCGCGTCTACCATTCCGCCACCCGGGCGACGGATTTAGGCTACGCGCGTTTCGTGACCGAGACGTTCAAGTGTGGCAACGTGCGTTTGGGGAATCAAATGCTCGCTATCGCTGAGTACGGTCCACAGTGCGGTGCGCACACGATCGGCCTCCGGCGACTGCAATTTGTTGATGACGATGACACCTTCGATCATGTCGCTCAAAACCGCAACAAATGGTCTGCCACGCAAGGCGACTGCGACCAAACCGCCACTGTGGCGATGGCGAACGGTGCGATCGAATCCAACAATGCGCGGAGGGCTACGAAAACCCGGCGCGATGAGGCCCAAACGATGGGCCTCGCTGGCGAGTCGCCTCGCGGCCGAGGCGAAATGTGTAGTCGATCCGGCCTTCATAGGCGCAAGTGTGACACAGGGGTATGGCAAGGTAATCGTGAGAAAAGGGTCTGTTACTTTACGAATATGAACATGTTTAAGCCGACAAAGGCAAAAACAATTAAGCAATACATCGACGCCGTGCCAA
>JBDTPW010000065.1:0-61107 GCA_039932495.1 Ilumatobacteraceae bacterium | reverse complement strand
TGGTCGGCCCGGTTCGGTAAGTGTCTTGACCGTACGCCCGCTGCCCAAGTCAACGGCCGGGAGATTGTCTCCAGTTGTCAATGACGTGTGGCCGGCGCGCAGGGTACTCGACGATCCACGGCGACCGCTGCCGCCGTTGCCCCAACACTTCAACGAGTTGTCGTCAAGAATCGCGCAGGTATGAGCCGCACCTGCAACGATTGCCCGGGCGGTGCGACCGGTGCCGAGTGGAACCGTGGCGAGGGCGTCGCCCATTTGTCCGGTGTTATCACCGACATTGTTTTGATTGCCATAGCCAAGTCGTCCGTCTGCTCCACTTCCCCAACACTTGACCACGTAATTATCTAGAAGTGCACAGGTATGCGCTATGCCAGCGGTGATCGCAATGGCTGTTCGACCGGTTCCCAATGAAATTGAAACGAGTGCGTCGCCCATCTCGTTACTTTCATCACCGATATCGTCCGCGGCCCCTGACCCGAGTCGACCATTTCCCCCTGCGCCCCAACATTTGACACCGCCGTCATCGAGAAGTGCGCACGTGTGTGCATCACCCGCGGCGATGGCCATGGCAGAGCGCCCAGACCCGAGCGCAACCGTCGCCGCCGCAGAAACAGAGACTCCAACTCCGTCACCAATTGCGGCCAGACTGCCTTGACCAAGTTGACCGTACGAGTTGTCGCCCCAACACTTGATCGAACCATTGTCGAGCAAGGCACATGTGTGGTTCGCCCCGGCGGCGATGGCTCGCGCAGATCTTCCAGCCCCGAGCGCGACAGCCGCAGCTGAATTACCCATCTCGCCAGGCTCGTCGCCGCGAGTTTGGGTGTCGCCACGACCAAGTTGACCACTCGCTCCACGCCCCCAACATTTCACCGTGTCATCGTCAAGAAGCGCGCACGTGTGTTGAGCGCCCGCGGTGATGGATCGGGCGGTGCGGCCGGTACCCAGATCGACCGGCGCAAGCGAATCGCCCATCGAGGCCGAAGTTGTTCCCCGTGTGGTCGTATCGCCGTAACCAAGTGCCCCATCCACTCCGTAGCCCCAGCACTTGACGCCGTAATTGTCGAGCAGTACGCAGGCATGCGACGCACCGGTGGCGATGGCTCGGGCCGTCCGCCCCGACCCGAGCGCAATCGCCGCCGCCGCAGAAACCGAAACTCCAACACCGTCACCGATGTTGGAGGAACTTGCTGAGCCGAGTTGACCGTCGGCCCCGAGTCCAAAACACTTCACCGCTGAGTCGTCCAGAATCACGCAACTGAACGCATCACCAGCAGCGATGTACCTACTCCTGGCTAGAGCAAACGTGGAATCACCGCTTGAACTGGCCACCACTGATCCGGCAGGGTCCGCCCTTACGTTTCTGTAGTCGAAGCACACGGCAAAGACCGCGACCGAGATGAGCAAGACGACGAGCCGCCGAGACATGGAGGCGAGAGTAGAAATCAGATGCGATCAACTAGGAAACTGTGGGCATCGTGTTCACCGACCCGACACATTTGTTCATATTCCAATGCTGTGATTTATGGCGATCATCAATGCCGTCGCGATACTCCTCCAATGGTCGGTTCATCGTCGGACATGTGCCCGAATTTCTCCGCATGTTGTCATGCCCAATAAATGTGAAGGCATCGAATTCAATTTGTAACAATTTGCGCTCGGTGTGCTCATAGATAGACAAAACGTCTGCGAGTACCATAACGTGGACACTGAGATGACCACGGCACCGAATGTCGCGATCGACCGCCGCCATGTGCGTTCGGACAGAACAAGAGCGAATATTTGCCAAGCTCTTTTGCACCTCATGGAAGAGGGTCATCATCAGCCTTGTGCGCAACTAGTAGCCAAGCGGGCCAATGTTTCGAACCGCGCTCTGTTTCATCACTTTCACGGCATGGAGGGTTTGTATGCCGAGGTAATTGACACACAAACCGACCGCATCATCGGGACGTTGGTAGCCGTGCCGACTAGGCATTCAACCTTGAGCAAAGCGCGACGGGCAATTGCGATGTATGACGAGTGGCATTCGTTGGCCGCACCGTTGCACAACTGCACTCGCTTCAATGGCCAATCGCTTCAGTTGTTGCGCCAGGCACTTTCGTCACATGTTCGAAAGTCGTTCGAAACTGAGTTAGGTCGCCAGCGCAATCCGCACGAAGCGGCCTGCCGTTTGGAGGCGGTGAGCTCGTTTGAAATGTGGGATCATTTCCGCCGAGTGCAAGGGTGCACTCGCCACGACACTCGGACACACATGCTGACTCTGCTCATGGGCGTACTTGGGGCGTAGCCTAAGAGAGCCTTATCGTTTTGTAGGAGTTTTCATGACCACCAGTCCAGTAACCGTCGCCCCAGCGTCAGGCCGTCTCGGCGTGCTCGTGGTTGGTCTCGGGGCCGTATCGTCCACACTCATTGCCGGCGTTGAACTGGTCAAGCGGGGTCAAGGATTGCCAATTGGTTCGCTCACCCAGATGGGCACGATCCGCCTTGGCAAAAGAACCGACAAGCGCAGCCCACTGGTCAAGGATTTTGTTCCGCTGGCAACTCTCGACGACATCGTGTGGGGAGCCTGGGATGTGTACCCCGATGATGCGTATGTGGCGGCATCGCGCGCGGGCGTGCTCGAAGGTGGCAAACACATCGAGTCAATTTCCGATGCGTTGCGCGAAATTCGCCCGATGCCTGCGGCATTTGAGCGCAAGTACGCCCGCAATCTCACTGGAGAACACACTAAGGGAGAGATCGGCAAGAGGGCGATGCTCAACTCGATTCGCGAAGACATCAACCGTTTTCGTGATGAAAAGAAAGTTGATCGCCTCGTCATGATTTGGTGTGCAAGTACCGAAATTTACATTGAGCCTGGCCCGCAGCATCAAGACATCGAGTCATTCGAGAAGGCAATCGACTCAAACCACGAGATGATTTCCCCGGCAATGTTGTATGCGTACGCCGCCCTGTTGGAAGGTGTTCCGTTTGCCAACGGTGCACCGAACCTTGCAGTCGACACCCCCGTGTTGAGGACATATGCAACGGACCACAACATTCCGATCAGCGGAAAGGATTTCAAGACCGGTCAAACGCTGATGAAGACAGTCATTGCGCCGATGCTAAAGGCCCGCCAACTCGGGCTGTCGGGTTGGTACAGCACGAACATTCTTGGCAACCGAGATGGCGAGGTGCTCGACGCGCCGGAGAATTTCAAGACTAAAGAAGAGTCCAAACTTGGCGTGCTGGAAGACATCCTTGAGCCGTCCAAGAATCCGGATTTGTACGGCAACGTATTCCACAAGGTGAGCATCAACTACTACCCGCCTCGCGGAGACAATAAAGAGGGTTGGGACAACATCGATATTTTCGGCTGGCTTGGCTATCCGATGCAGATCAAAGTTGACTTCCTCTGTCGCGACTCGATTCTTGCCGCGCCGCTGGCCCTTGACCTCGTTTTGTTTAGCGATCTTGCTCAGCGCGCCGGACTTGGAGGAATTCAAGAGTGGCTGTCGTTCTATTACAAGAGCCCACAGGTAGCGCCCGGCCTGTATCCAGAGCACGACCTATTTATTCAGCTGACCAAGTTGAAGAACACTCTGCGCTGGATCATGGGCGAAGACCAGATCACTCATCTTGGTCGCGAATATTATGACGCGGACTAATTCTCGTTCTCCGTTGGTTGCTGCGGCACTCGATGTCGTATCGGTGTTCGCATTTGTGGCCATTGGTCGGCGGAATCACGATGAAGGCGAGGCCGCGGGAAAGATTTTGGAGGTTGCCGCCCCATTTCTAATTGCTCTCGCAATTGGCTGGTTCACGAATCGCGCGTGGAGACAGCCGATGAGTCGGAGCAGCGGAATAAATATTTGGGTGATCACCGTCGTCCTGGGCTTGCTATTGCGCAACCTGGTGTTCGATCGCGGAACCGCGACTGCGTTTATCATCGTCACGACGCTCGTCTTAGGAGTATTGCTTATCGGTTGGCGAGCGCTAGCCAGAGGCCTTACTCGATGATGTTGGTGATCGCCCCAGTTTCCGCACCTTGCACAAGTTTGGCAAATTTAGCCAACACGCCACTCGTGTAACGCGGCGGGTTTGGCTTCCAGCCATTTCGCCGCTCTGCCAAAACTTTTTCTTCAACAAGTAGATCAAGACGTTTGGCCGACACGTCAATTCGAATTCGATCTCCGTTGTTGACGAAGGCAATCGGGCCACCGTCAGTGGCTTCTGGCGCAATGTGACCGATGCACAAACCCCAAGTGCCGCCGCTGAATCGCCCGTCGGTAATCAACGCGCAATCGGACCCGCGACCCGCTCCCTTCAATGCACCGGTGATGGCAAGCATTTCTCTCATGCCTGGGCCACCCTTTGGGCCTTCGTATCGAATGACGAGCACGGTGCCAGGAGTGATGTCGCCGGACATGATCGCCGCCATCGCTCCGTCTTCGTCATCGAACACTCTTGCCGGTCCTTCAAATGTGAGTTGATCCCCGCTCAGGCCGGCAATTTTTACAACGGCTCCGCGCGGTGCGAGCGAACCCTTGAGTATGTTCAGGCCACCTTGAGCGTGGATTGGACTCGACAACGCATGGACAACTTCGCCATCGGGAGCGGGTGGATTGATCTCTGCCAGATTCTCGGCCAAAGTTTTGCCCGTGCAGGTGAGCACGTCGCCATGCAATAGACCAGCATCGAGCAAATGCTTCATCACAACCGGTATTCCGCCAATTCGGTCGATATCGGTCATGTGATACTTGCCCGCCGGTTTTGTGTCGGCAATGTGTGGGACCTTGGCGGCGATGCGATTGAAATCTTCCAATTCCAATGCAACTCCTGCCTCATTGGCAATGGCCAATAAGTGCAACACCGCGTTCGTGCTTCCACCAAGCGCATTGACCACGGCGATCGCGTTTTCGAACGCCTTCTTTGTCATGATGTCGCGCGGATAGATACCCAAGCGAGCGAGATTCATCACCGCCGCGCCAGCCAATTCGGCATCACATTCTCTGCGCGGATCAATTGCCGGTGGCGATGCGCTACCGGGAAGGCTCATGCCGAGCGCCTCTGCCACGCTCGACATCGTGTTGGCGGTAAACATGCCGCCGCACGCACCTTCACCGGGGCACGCTTCCCTTTCGATGTCGTCAAGTTCCGCCTGCGACATAGTGCCGGCGGCGCAAGCGCCAATTGCTTCGAAGACTGTGGTGATGTCGATGTTTTTTCCTTTGTGCACGCCGGGCAGCGTTGATCCGTTGTAGATAAACACGCTTGGCAAATTGAGCCGCGCGGCGGCCATCAACATCGCCGGAATACTTTTGTCGCATCCGGCAAGTCCAACAAAACCGTCGAAGCGCTCTGCGTGAACGACCGTTTCGACGCTGTCACAGATAATTTCGCGACTGACGAGCGAGGCGCGCATTCCTTCGTGGCCCATGGAAATGCCGTCACTAACGGTGATCGTGCCAAATTCAAGCGCCACCCCACCTGCATTGCGAACGCCGGTCTTAGCGAATTCCGCCAAACGGCGAAGCGACGCGTTGCACGGCGTGACTTCGTTCCACGCATTGGCGATACCGATTTGAGGTTTGCTCCAATCGCCGTCACCAAGACCAACCGCACGCAACATTGCGCGTGCGCCGGCGCGCTGGTTTCCGTCCGTAACATCGCGACTACGAACCTTGACGTCGACGTCAGTCATAGCGCTAGACGCTACTGCTGCGGAATTACCTTCACTTTGCGCCGGTAGACGGCGAAAACGGGAATGAGGAAAGCGAAATAGGCAATGACGCGAATACGTTCCGGCGACGCTTCCCACCCAAGTAGACCTTTGAGAAAATCGTAGGTAGTTCCCTCGGCCAGAACTCCAGACTTAATGGTGTAAGCCGGAGTAATGAGCCAACCCGATTCCCAACCAATCAGTTCGCGAAGTTCGTGAGCCGCTTTGCCGGCGAGTCCGGCGGCGAAGAGCAAAAGCAACACCGCTGTGATGCTGAAGAACGTTCGCAAATTAACGCGGCTACTGCCTCTGTAGAGCAAGACACCGATTACGACCGCGGCAGCCAATCCGATTAGGCCGCCAACCACGACGGATACTCCGGACGCCGATTCGGTCTCTGCCCCAAGTAGAAACAGGACCGTCTCAAGACCTTCACGGAGGACGGCTATAAAAGCGATGGTGAATAGGGCGGCATGTGTAGATCGATCGACCTTGCCGCGCAATTCCGCACCAAGTGTGTGTGAATTGGCGCGCATCCAAAAAATCATTCTGGTGAGTACGACCATCGCCGAAAGAGCGATAAACCCTTCCACCGCTTGTTCGACTTTGCCATGCAGACCGTCTACAAAAACGTAAATAAGCGTGCCGACAACGAGGCACGCAAATATGGCCACGGCCGTTCCTAGCCATACGGATCGAGCATCTGCCTGGCGCTCAACTTTGCGCAGGTAGGTGAGGAGAATGGCAATAATCAGCGCGGCTTCTAGACCTTCGCGGAGAGTGATGATCAGACTTGAACCCATAAATCAAATGTTAGGCATACCTAACAGTTGAAGTCAAATCTCGAATTTATTGAGAGATCGAATCTCGACGCGATTGTAGAAGTTGGGTAACGACCTTGCCGTCGGCTTTTCCTTGGGAAGATTTCATCACCGCACCGACGAGTGCGCCGAGCGCCTTTTCTTCACCTGCACAATACTTTTTCCAGGCATCGCTCTGCTGCTCGATGGCTCCATCAACAATTGCGGCAAGGGCCGTTGTGTCCAGAGCCTTGAAACCTTTGGTTCCGGCAATTGCCACCGGATCGCCTCCGCCGTTTGCCACGATTTCGGCCAGGATCGTTTTGGATTGCGTCGCCGTAATTTTTCCATCGCGTTCCAACACCGAGAGCGCGGCCAAATCTTTGGCAGGGACGCGCGGCGTTGATCCGACCTCTGCAAATCCCTGTTGCACGTAGACCAATACTCTCCCGGCATCGCCGCCCTGCTCAATAACTGACAAGACATATTCGTCTTGACCGCGTTCGACGACGACATAGATCGCTTCGCTTTCATTGTCTGTTCTCGTTGCCGTTGCCAAACGAGCGCGTCGGGCCGCTGGCAACATTGGCAACGAGGCCCGAACCGAATCGATCCACTTTTGATCGGGGTCGAGCAGAACGAGATCGGGCTCGAGAAAATACCTGTAGTCGTCGGCGTCTTCCTTTGTCCGCAAGGTATGGGTACGGCCCTGGGCGTCGTCCCAGTGCCTCGTCTCCTGGCGAACGGAACTTCCACTCTCCAACAAATCAACTTGTCGCCGCGCTTCGTACTCGATCGCCTTTCCCACCGCACGCACGGAATTGACATTCTTGATTTCACAGCGGGTGCCATATGGTTCGCCGCTCCGGCGAACGGAGACATTGACATCCACGCGCATCGAGCCTTCTTCCATCTTGGCGTCGCTGGCACCAACTGCAAGGAGGATTGCGCGCAATTCGGAAACGTACTGACGCGCTTGATCGGAGGTTCGAATGTCTGGTCGCGAGACGATCTCCACGAGTGGCACTCCTGCGCGATTGAAATCGACGAGTGAGTAATCGCTTCCATGAATCCGTCCGCTCGTGCCGCCGAAGTGGGTCGACTTGCCGGTGTCCTCTTCAAGATGGGCGCGCTCGATACCGATGCGAACTTCGCCTGGCAACATCAGAAATCCATCCACATTTAGCGGTTGGTCGTATTGCGTGATTTGATACGCCTTTGAAAGGTCCGGATAAAAATAATTTTTCCGGTGGAATGTGGACGGCTGGATTGTGCAGTTAAGCGCGAGACCAAGCCGCATTGCCAACTCAACGGCGTGGCGATTGAGAACCGGCAGGGCGCCGGGCAAACCCAGTGTTACCGGATCAATATTCGTGTTTGGTTTGTCACCAAATCGATTCGGGCTGGCGGAAAACAACTTTGTTTTGGTGTCCAGCTCGACATGAACTTCGAGGCCGATAACCATTTCCCAACCGCTTGGCAAGGTGGTCGCGTGAGTTGGCGCCGATGATGCGTTACTCATAGCGAACGTTCCAGTTCTGCTGCCACGCGAAACATTGTGTGCTCACCAAGCGCCGGCGCAAGGACTTGCACTCCGACGGGCAGCCCGTGTGCCCCGGTTCCGAACGGCACGCTCATCGCCGGTTCGCCCGACAGATTGGAAGGGATCGTAAATACGTCGCAGAGATACATGGCCAGCGGATCGTTCGTTTTTGAACCAAGGGGAAATGCCACCGTTGCCGATGTCGGACAGACGATCGCATCGCAGTCTGCATAGACGCGAGCAAAATCATCGGCGATCACACGGCGTACCTTCAGCGCCTTTCCGTAATATGCGTCGTAGTAACCGGCCGATAGCGCATACGTGCCGAGCATGATTCGTCTCTTCACTTCCTCGCCGAAACCAGCCGAACGGGTCGCGCTGTACATCGCATTGATGTCTTCGGCATCCACGCGCAATCCGTAACGGACACCGTCGTAACGGGCGAGATTGCTGCTCGCCTCTGCCGGCGCGATGAGGTAGTAGGCGGTGAGCCCAAACGACATCGACGGCAAGTTGATGTCGACAATTTTTGCCCCCGCCGCTCTGAGGGCACGGTATGCGGCTTCAACTCTGCTGAGCACCTCCGGCTCGGACCCTTCCGGCAAGTCAACGATCCGACCGATCCGCATTCCTTTAACTCCTTGGGCCAGTGCGCTATGCAACGCGGGTGCGGGTTGGGGAATCGACGTTGAATCGAGTGGGTCGTGACCGGCAATAACTTCAAGCAACAGCGCCGCGTCTTCAACGCTGCGCGAGAATGGTCCGATCTGATCGAGACTGCTGGCGAAAGCGATAAGTCCGTACCGGCTGACGAGGCCGTACGTCGGTTTGACGCCGACCACCCCACACAGCGCGGCTGGTTGACGGATGCTTCCGCCGGTGTCGCTGCCAAAACCTGCCGCGGCGAATCCGGCCGCAACAGCAGCCGCACTTCCGCCGCTCGATCCACCCGGAACCCGTGACGTATCGAACGGATTGTGTGTCGGACCAAAAGCAGAATTTTCGGTGCTCGACCCCATCGCGAATTCGTCCAGATTTGTCTTGCCAACGATGACGGCCCCCGCCTGCTCCAGTCGTGTCACCACGGTTGCGTCGTACGGAGGCTTCCATCCCTCAAGAATTCTTGACGAGCACGTTGTTGGTACCCCACGAGTGCACATGTTGTCTTTCAGCGCGATGGGTACGCCGGCCAATTTTCCGCAATCCTTCCCGGCGGCGATATCTGCATCGATGCGGGAAGCCCTCGCTCGAGCATTCTCAAGGGTCACCAAATTAAAGGCATGAATCTCTTTCTCCCGCTGCTCGATGCGGGCGAGATGAGCCTCAAGAACCGAACTCGCGGTGGTGGCGCCGTTGCGAATGTCGGCAACTATTTCGGTGACGGTGGACATTGCGGGTGTGGCCATCTCGTTAGACATCGAATCCGATCGCGGGCGGCACGCGAAAGCGACCATCCTCGGCGGCCGGCGCGCTGTCCATGACCTCCTGGTGGTCGAGTCCGGAAACCACCTCATCACTGCGCAAGACATTTTTCAACGGATGAGGCTGGGACATTGGAACCACATCGGTTAAATCCAGTTTGTCGATATCGCGAAAATGCTCGAGCATGTCACTGAGTTGGTGAGTCGTTCGATCCACTTCGTCTGGGCTCAGATCGAGTCGAGCAAGTCGAGCAACTTTGTTGACAACGTCAGGTGTGACCTTGCTCGTTCGCTCGGCATCCCCGCGCATTTGGATGATGACTGCAATCGAGGCGACAAACACGACGAGCGAGACCCACTGATTAAGTCGCCATCCACCAATGTGATGCGCCGGATCGATTCGTAATCCTTCAATGAAAAATCGATAAGCGGAGTATCCGGCGGTGTAAAAGAAAAACAATCTTCCCGCCCGCATCGGCACGCGTTTATCGAGTGCGATGAGGCCGACGCACAATAGCGCGCTGGCAATCGACTCGTAGAGAAAAGTCGGGTGAAAGGTTGTACCTGGCGGATAGCCAGCGTTTATCGCGTTGAGGTCCGATACTCGCAATGCCCAAGGCAAGGTTGTTGGCCTGCCAAATAATTCTTGGTTGAACCAATTGCCCCAGCGTCCGATGCTTTGAGCCAAGGGCAATGCGGGAGCGAGGCAGGTCATCAATGCGCCAATTTGCAATCCGCGTCGTTTGGCAACAACGAGTCCGGCGGCGAAACCAAGAGTGATTCCGCCCCAAATGCCAAGACCACCTTGCCAGACTTTGAAAATCGCTGGCAGGTCGTCACTAAAGCGAGACCAATCGGTGGCCACGTGATACAGACGGGCGCCAACTATGCCGGCGGGTACCGCCCACATGGAAATGGCACTTACATCGTCGCGAGTAGCGACGTGGCATTCCTCTACCCGCTTGTTCCACAGCCACATCGCGGCAACGATGCCAAGGGCAATCATCAACCCGTAGGCATTAAGTTTTAACGGTCCGAGATGAATCGAACCCGAACTTGGACTCGGAATGCTGGCGAAAAGACTCATCATGCAGTACCGAGTGTAGGTGCTTGACTAGATGAGGTGAACATTGCGATGCGCCGTGTTGATTCGTCGGCTATTACCGCACTCGCTCCCGTATTTGCGCTTTTACCGGTTTGGCTAATTTCGGTGGCAATATTTTGGATTCCTTTTCGAATTTTCGGCGGAGTGAGTTTTGCACTTTTCACTATTTCACTTTTTTTGCTTGGTGTTGTTTTATTCTCGCGCCCGATTCAGCGACTTTTCTTTGCTCGATTGCTCGGAGCCAGACCGCCAACGCATGCTGAACTGAATCATTTGGATCAGGCGTGGAGCCGCGTCGCCCAGGCCAATCACTTCGCTCCATCTCGATTCGTCTTGGCGGTAGCCGATGGCGACGACATCAATGCATTCGCTTGCGGCGGTCACCTACTCGTTGTTTCGTCGTACGCAATCAATAATCTGAACACCGACGAGTTGACGGGAATTTTGGCCCACGAACTGAGCCACCATTTGGGTGGCCACACAGTGGCATTGACAATCGCGCAGTGGATGAGCCTTCCGGTCATATCTCTTGCGCGAGTTGGATTCTCGCTACAACGAATTGCTCAGGCGGCGACAAATATGTTCGACGATCGATTTCCGAACCGATTTGTGCGGCTATTCGGACGTGTTGTCGCTTCGCTTCTCAGTGGTGTCGCGTGGATATTTCAGGCGGGTCTGCTGTTTGCCCAATCATGGGGCAATGTTGTTGGTCGGTCGGCTGAATACCAAGCAGATGCGAGGGCGGTCGAGATGGGATTTGGCAGAGAATTATTGAGCGCACTTAAGCGTGTGGTGGCCTCGGGACACAGTGATGCATTTCGAGGATGGAGCGCAGTTGCGCTCGCATCGCATCCTCCGGCGCGCATTCGCATCGCCAGATTGGAAGCAATGTTGCGTCGTGAAAACTCGTCGGCAAATAATCCGCGACGACGACCCCGATAGTCTGAGCAACCGATGAATACCGTCTTATGAGTACTGGCTCGACGACGCTCGAACACGCCATTGATGCTCGCGGACTTGTGCGTCGATTTGGTGAAAAGGTTGCCGTCGACGATGTCGATCTCACCGTCGGTCAGGGTGAAATATATGGATTTCTCGGACCAAACGGCGCAGGTAAATCAACCACAGTGCGAATGCTGACAACGTTATTGAAACCGACAATGGGTACCGCCACAGTGGCAGGTTTTGACATCATTAAGTCAGCAGACGAAGTTCGCCTCAGGATTGGTGTCGCCCTCCAGGACGCCGCGCTTGACCCCAAACAAAGTGGCCGCGAACTTCTCGATATGCAGGGTCGGCTGTACGGTCTCAACCCAGCGGAGCGATCGAGTCGAATTGACTATTTGATCGACATCGTCAACATCGGTAATGCGATCGATGACCGGATCAAAACTTATTCCGGCGGAATGAAGCGTCGACTCGACCTCGCCGCGGCACTCGTTCATCAGCCAGAGGTTTTATTTCTTGATGAACCAACGAGCGGTCTCGATCCGGTGAGTCGGGCCACGGTATGGGAAGAGGTACGTCATCTCAATGTGCACTTGGGTATGACGATCTTGCTCACGACCCAATACCTCGAAGAGGCCGATGCACTTGCCCATCGGGTCGGAATTATTGCCAATGGAAAACTAGTTGCCGAAGGTACCCCAGCCGAACTGAAGCGGATGGTAGGTACCGACGTCATCATTGCCCGCGTTCCACTGTCGGAAATTGATCGAGTGCCGGAAGCCCTATCCAAAATTGCAGAAATTGATCACATTGAAACTAGGCACGATGAAGTCATCATCTCGGCTGCGCGCGGTGCGGCAACGATTAGTCCTGTTGCCGTCGCCCTATCGGAGGCTGGCATCTCGGTAAGCGATCTAACACTTCGCACACCGTCGCTAGATGACGTCTTCTTGCAGACCACCGGTGAACGAATTAAAAGCAGCGACGAAATGCAGTCCTCATGACAACAACAGTTATTCAGCAACGAGTCCATGCCCGTCAATCGGGATTTTTCCATGATTTGCGAACGGTCGCGCTTCGTGCAATCAGGCTTACCCTGCGCGACAGCGAGTCGATTGGGCCTGCGCTCGTCATTCCAGTCTTCTTTCTCGTTGTCAATATCGGGTCGCTGCAATCGTTTGTCGAGCGAAACTCGGCACCTGGTTTCGATTTCAAGGGATTTCAGTTACCAGTCGCCGTGATCTTTTCCGTCACAGGCGTTTCACGAGCCGGATCTTTGGTCATCGACATTCAAGACGGGTACCTCGATCGGCTTTTGCTCACTCCAGTCCGTCGAGCGACTCTTCTTCTCGGGTTGATGGTTGCAGACATCATGCTGGTCATTGCCCTGACCTTGCCAGTGATTGCCATCGGCACATTAATAGGTGTCCATTTCGCCACCGGATTGCTTGGGGTTGTTGGCTTCGTGTTGCTGGCTGGCGCATGGGGGCTTGCCTTCACAGGATTTCCGTATGCGATTGCACTGAAAACTGGGAATCCAACCGCGGTGAATAACGCGTTCTTGCTGTTTTTCCCATTTGCCTTTCTTACTACGGCGTATGTCCCCCAATCTTCACTTACCGGATGGCTCGGTCATGTCGCCACCTACAACCCAACTACGTACGTGTTAGCCGGAATGCGCAGCATCGTTATGACGGGTTGGGACGCCACGGCTATCTTCAAGGCCATATGTGCGATCGCCTTGGTCGGAAGCATCTCATTCACCTTGGCATTTACGGCGTTGCGAGGTCGCGTTAAACGAAGCTGATGACCGTAACCGATCCGTTTCTCGCCGCCACCCAGGGTCGGCGTGTTCAACACACTCCCGTGTGGTTCATGCGTCAAGCAGGTAGAAGCCTTCCCGAGTATCGAGCGTTGCGCGGAAGCGGAAGCATTCTCGACGCGATCAAGCAGCCAAGACTTGCCGCAGACATCACCTTGCAACCTGTAAGAAGGTATGGAGTGGATGCCGCGGTTCTGTACAGCGACATCATCGTGCCGGCCCATGCGGTTGGTTTTGGTATCGATGTCACCCCCGGAACCGGACCGGTCGCCCAGCAACCGTTTCGGAACCACAGTGATTTGTCGCGATTGCGCCCCTTGGTCCCGGAGACAGACACGCCGTACGTCATTGAAACCGTCCGCTTGGTTGCAGCCGAATTGAATGTACCACTGCTCGCATTCGCCGGTGCCCCGTTCACCGTTGGCAGTTATCTGATCGAGGGTCGACCGAGTCGAGACTTCGTCCATACAAAGTCGCTGATGACGACTGATGCAGCACTGTGGGAAGCTCTCATGGAGCGGCTCGCGGAATATGCGATCGCGTCAATTCGAAGTCAACTCGATGCGGGTGCCAGCGCGTTTCAACTCTTTGATTCATGGGCGGGCGCGTTGACCGTTGAGGAGTATCGCAATTTTGTTTTTCCGTATTCGCAACATGTGTTCGAAGAGTTAAGCGCATCACACCCGCGTGCGCCTGGTATTCACTTTGGCGTCGGATGCGATCATTTGCTTGAGCAGATGTATTTGGCCGGGCCACGAGTCATCGGCCTGGACTGGCGCAGTTCAATTTCCGAAGTTCGAAGGCGCCTCGGTTCAGACACGGTCGTGCAGGGAAACCTCAACCCAGAACTCGTGCTTGGCCCGATTGACCAAGCAATTAGCGCGACCGATTCCGTGCTTGCCGACAATGCGGGTCACCCTGGCCACATCTTTAACCTTGGGCACGGCGTTCAACCGTCGACAGACCCTGAGGTGCTCGCAGCTGTGGTCCGACACGTGCACGAACAAACATCGCTATGAATGTCGCGTCATCAAGCGAGGCGCCAACTACCGCAGTTTTGTTGATGGCGTATGGGACTCCTCGAAACACAGCGGAGATTTTGCCCTACTACACCGATATCCGCCGCGGCCGAGCGCCAACTCCCGAACAACTTTCGGATCTGACCGCGCGATACAACGCAATCGGCGGAATTTCGCCTCTGCTCGCTCGTACCAAATCACAGCGCGACGCACTCGCCCGTCAATTAGAGATCATTGCTCCAGACAAGTTTCACGTCCAACTTGGATTCAAACACAGCCAGCCCACGATTGAGGAAGCAGTTGCCGATCTTGACCACCAGGGATTTACAGACATCGTTGCCCTCGTCTTGGCACCTCATTATTCGTCGTACTCCGTAGGCCAATACCTATCGCGCGCCACCGAGTCCGCCGAGCAATTGGGCGTATCAATTACTGGCATCACAAGTTGGGCCGTCGAACCTGCGTTGATTAATTTCCTGACCAAAGATCTGCAAGACAAGTTGCGGGCCATGTCATATACATCTAGACGTCCACACGTTTTGTTCACTGCCCACTCGCTGCCCCAGCGAGTCATTGACGGCGGGGACCCATATATCGAAGAGCTTCGGTCGACAGCGTGTGCAATTGCAGACAATCTTGGGCTAACCGAGGGCGAGCAATGGAGCATCGCTTGGCAGTCCGCCGGTCGAACTCCAGAGCCATGGATCGGGCCAGATATTTTGACGGTGATAAATGAGATGGCCTCTAGTTGCGTGTGTGACGGCATCGTCATTTGTGCGTGCGGTTTTGTCGCCGACCACCTTGAGGTTTTGTACGACCTGGATATCGAGGCTCGCAATGTAGCCCAGCGGCAAGGCATCGCCTTTTCCAGAACAAAATGTGTCAACGATGACCCGACGGTGATGACGGCACTTGCCCAACGCGTTGTTGCCGCAAGGGCAGAGTAAAGAAATGTCAAACAGCGAGCAACATGTAGTAGTAGTCGGCGGCGGTGTTTCAGGACTAGCTACCGCGTATGCAATTGGGCGGCTGCCATCGGCGCCGCAGGTCACGCTCCTTGAATCTTTGCCTCGATTGGGCGGCTGCATAAGTGGAAGTCCATTTGCTGGTTTACGTAATGTTGACGAGTCTGCAGATGCATTCTTGGTTCGGACGCCTGCTGCTCTTGAGTTGGCACAGCAAGTGAACTTGGGAAGCGAACTTACGGAACCGGCAACGGGTCATGCATATATTTGGCACCGCCGCCTGCACAACATTCCCGAGCCAACGATGCTTGGTATTCCTGCGAATCGCTCGGCGATACTGAACACGCGACTTCTTTCGACGAGGGGAGCAATCCGGGCCATGGTCGAACCGTTTATCCCCCGAAGCAAGAACAAGTTGTCGACACAGATTGCGGACGATTGTCTTGGGAATCTCATTCGCTCGCGGTTCGGCAACCAAGTTTTGGAACGAATTGTTGACCCGCTGGTGGGAAGTATCTACGCGACCGATACCGACCACTTCAGTATTGACGGAATGCCCCAAATCGCTGATTTGGTACGTCGACCGGGCAGCCTGATGAAATCTGCCAACGAGGTTGTCGGCGCGCGGGTTCCCGGAACCGCGGTGTTCGCCGCACCGCTGCGCGGAATGTCGTCTCTTATTGATGCATTAGTCGCGGGAGTACGCCAGCAAGGCGCAATTGTCCATATTGCGAGCCCGGTAACTGAAATTCAACAGCCGTCTAGAGGAAAATTCTTGGTTAACACGTCTTCAGCGTCGCTGCATGCAGACGCAGTCGTGATGGCTACTCCGGCACGACATACGGCGAATTTTGTTCATTCGCTGAACAGCGACGCTGGTCAGATCCTTGCCGGTGCAGAACACGCGTCGGTGGTGATAGTCACCCTGGCGATTTCTCGGGACCAATGGTCGAGCAAATTATCCGGAAGTGGCTACCTTGTTCCCAAACCGGTACAGCGCGCAGTAACTGCGGTGTCGTTCGGATCGAACAAGTGGAAGCATTGGAATCCGCACGATAATTCAATGATTCTTCGAGTTTCCCTCGGCCGCGACGGTGCGCCAATGCATCACCTTGACGACGACGAGTTGTTGAAGATGTCCTTGAAGGATTTGGAACTTCATCTCGGTCGTCAATTCACGCCGCACGCCACTCGCGTCACGCGGTGGGTTGAGGCATTCCCTCAATACCGCCCTGGACATATCAAGCGCGTCAATCAACTCGATGTCTTGCTTCACAATTCCGCTCCAGGACTCTTCTTAACTGGTGCCAGTTATCGGGGAATTGGTATTCCGGCATGCATCCAACAGGCGCGACGTGCGGCCGAACGAGTAGCGGACAAACTAAACACGTGACACGACGACTTGTTGGCGCACTAATCGCTGGGGCGCTTGTGGCGTTCAGCCTTCCTCCGTGGGGATGGTGGCCATGTGCATTTCTTGGCGTTGCACTATTTGCCTCGCTCGGCAGAAACATTGGACATCGCCCACTTGTCAACTTTGTGCTCGGCGCCGTCTTTGCCATTGGATGGTTCGCCCCCGGTATGGCATGGATGTGGTTTCTCACCGTCCCCGGTTATGTGGGTGCAGTCTTGGTCTACGCAATGTTCCACGGATTGGCGGCGCTCATTGTTTCGCTCACTAGTCGGCGCCTGCTTATCGGACCGCTGTTGCACACCTTGGCCGAGGCGTTGCGATTTTCGTTTCCCCTCGGCGGCGTCCCGCTGGCGAGCCTCGCCATCGGTCAGGCCGACTCACCATTCGCAACATTGGTCAGGATCGGCGGCTCGCTGCTCTTGACCTGGTTCGTCCTGCACATTGGTTTCCAGCTCAGTCGTATATCCGTTCATGCCGACCATCGATTCCGAAGAGTGATCGGTGCGTCATTGTTGACGATTTGTTTGATAGTTGTCTCGTCGGCAACTTCAAATGGCAAAGATCGCGGAGCATCGATGAGAGTCGCCGCGGTTCAAGGTGGCGGTCCGCAAGGAACCCTTGGAGTCGAGACCAATTTTCGAGTTGTCTTTGAACGACATCTCCGCGCAACACAGACAATTTCACCTTCCGACAACGTCAACGTGGTGATTTGGCCCGAAAATGTCATCGACGTTGGACAATTCTCTGCGAGCAAGGAACACGGCGAGCTCGCGGCCGAGGCAAAGCGACTCGACGCGCCATTTGTAGTCGGAATTACCGAGGATGTTGACGCGAATTATTTCGCCAACGCTCAGGTTGTTGTCCAACCGGATGGTTCGATCACCGACCGTTACGACAAAGTGCACAGGGTTCCATTTGGCGAGTACATGCCGATGCGCAGCCTGCTCAAGAAGTTGGGTGCACCGGTCGATCTGGTTCCGCGCGATGCTCGTGCCGGTACTGGCATCGCAGTTCTCGATATTGGCGGAATTCCTGTGAGTGTCGTCATCTCGTGGGAGGTGTTTTTTGCCGGGCGGGTCAGGGAGGGAATCCATCACGGTGGCCAACTGATTATCAACCCGACGAACGGCGCAAGTTTCACCGGAACCATTTTGCAGTCACAACAGATAGCGGTGTCGAGATTGCGGGCGCTAGAAAATGGACGGTGGTTGGTGCAGGTATCACCCACTGGTTTTTCGGGCGTGATTAGTCCGGATGGCGAATTATTTGAACGAACAAAGGTGAGCGAACAGCGAGTGATTTTTTATGATGTACCCTTACGCACCGGATCGACTCCGTATTCAAAACTTGGTGATCGACCTTTCATCTTGGTCATGCTTATTCTCACCGCAGTATTGATCATGATTGATCGACGCAGAATAAAGGCATGAATAGCCGCAGATAGAGTGACAAGACTATGGCCAAGGTCGTTGACGCGTCTGTTGACACCAACGGTCCACTGCGAATCGCCTTTCTCACGTACCGAGGTAAGCCTCACGTCGGAGGTCAGGGAGTTTACACACGGCATCTGACCAAAGCGCTTGTCGACTCGGGTCATCATGTCGAGGTCTACGGCGGTCAGCCGTATCCGATTCTGGATCCTCGAATCCGACTGCACGAACTGCCAAGTCTCGATATTTTCAACGACGAACATCCCGGCCGCTTCCCTGCCTACTGGGAACTTAATAACTGGCCAAACATCGTCGAAGCTGCCCAGTTGCTTAAGGGAACATTCGGTGAGCCACTCGCCTTCAGCATTCGTGCGTACCGGGCGTTGCGGCGACGAGTCGCCGATTTTGACATCGTTCACGACAACCAATGTCTTGGCACGGGAATTCTCAAAATTGAAAAACTCATTCCAACCGTTGTCACGCTCCACCACCCAATCACAAAAGACCGAAAACTGGAGATGGAGCACACCGAAAACTTTTGGAAACGTCACGGAATCGGTCGTTGGTATTCCTTCGTCAAGATGCAGGGCAAGGTGGCGAGCAAGATGCCCCGCGTCGTGGTGGTGAGCGAAAACTCAATTCAAGATATTCACACCGATATGAAAGTTTCACTCGATCGGATGCGACTCGTCCCCGTAGGCGTCGACCCAGAATTATTCACACCTTTGCCACACATTGAACGCAAGACTGCACATCTAATCACGACGGCATCGGCCGATGTGGCGCTAAAGGGTTTGTCCTACCTGCTTGAGGCGGTGGCCAAGTTGCGCACCGAACGCGATATTCATCTGACCATTATCGGTAAGGCCCGCAACGGTTCGAGCGCAGAATTGATCGACCAACTTGGCCTTCGTGATTGCATCAGATTCGTTTCAGATGTGACCGATGAGCAAATAGTTGAGCTGTACGCGCAAAGCGAATTGGCGGTGGTGCCGAGTCTTTATGAGGGTTTCAGCCTTCCGGCGATCGAAGCAATGTCCACCGGTATTTGCTTGGTCGCGACTACCGGCGGCGCCCTACCGGAGGTAACCGGGCGCGACAACGAGACGGTTCTATCCTGCCCGCCCGGTGACGTCGATGGATTGGTCAGCGCAGTTCGCCGCGGACTCGATGACAAAGAACTTCGCCAAAGGATCGGTGCTGCGGGACGGGCGAGGGTTATGCAGCGCTGGAGTTGGCGTCATTGCGCGGCACTGACAATCGAGCAGTATCGCGAAGTTTTGGCAATGCCGCACAACGCCAAAAAACTACGAGCGAATCGCTAGCCGCATGCTCACGGTCGAATTTGATCGCCTACCAATTAATTCCGACACACTATTTTTGGACGCCGGCTCTGGTTTTGGTCGCCATGCGTTTGAGGCCGCGCGGCGCGGCGCCAAGGTGATCGCCCTCGATTACGCGGCCGACGAAGTCGCGATCACGCGGGCCACATTTGCGGCGATGGCCCAGGCTGGTGAAATCAATTCAGACAGGTTTGTCGGGGTTGTTCGTGGAGATGCCACAAATCTTCCATTCGGCGATTCCTCGTTTGATTGCATCATCACCTCGGAGATGCTTGAACACGTTCCAGATGATGTCCGTGCACTTGGTGAGTTGTCGAGGGTGTTGCGACCCGGTGGAGTTTTGGCCGCCACCGTGCCCTCTTGGTTTCCCGAAAAGATCAATTGGATGCTTTCCGACGAATACCACGCGCCGTTTGTTCAAGGTGGTCATGTTCGTATATATAGTGCCGCCGAATTGAAGGCCAAGATTCGTGCCGCCGGTCTCGCCGTTAGCGCCTCCCACAGAGCCCATGGTTTGCACTCCCCGTACTGGTGGTTGCGCTGCGCCGTCGGACCAGCACGCGAAGACAATCGCTTGGTCAACGCATACAAGAGATTCTTGGAATGGGACATCGTCGCGGCTACACCGGTGGTCCGACTATTGGACAAAGCGGTGAGCCCTGTGCTTGGAAAAAGTTACGTGGTCTATTCCCAAAAACCACTTGCCGCCGCCAGAAAGTTGGGCTGACGTGTTGGCCAACTTGGGTTTCGACGACAAGCATGACCGTCTCGACGGCATCGTTTCCCAAGATCAGCTAGTGCAAACGGCACGCTGGATCGCCGATCTGCAACTGGCAAACGGAATGATTCCGTGGTTTCCAAATGGACATTGCGATCCATGGAATCACGTGGAAACCGCAATGGCTCTCGACATCATGGGCTTCCACGACAATGCTCAGCGTGCCTACCGTTGGCTGGTCGACCAACAGCGCCGCGACGGAAGTTGGTTCAACTATTACCTTCCAGATGGTTCAATCGAGGACGACAAACTTGACACCAATGTGTGCGCGTATATCGGCGCAGGTATTTGGCACCACTGGCTGATCAGCAACGATCTCACTTTCACCCACCAGATGTGGCCGACAGTTAAGCGAGCGATCAATTGGGTGATGAACATGCGTCGAGCGGACGGAACTATTTTGTGGGCCCGTCAAGTCGACAACCAACCGTGGGACTATGCGCTACTTACTGGTTCGTCTTCAATTCGACACGCGTTGCGATGCGCGGTCAACTTGGGCACTTTAATTGGCGACCCGCAGCCGCAATGGCGAGAGGCAGCCGATGCGATCGATCACATCATTTGCACCGACCAAGATGCATTTGAGCCAAAACTTCGCTGGGCAATGGACTGGTATTACCCCGTACTTACGGGAGCGCTCACTGGGCCGGAGGCCAAGGATCGTCTCGCCGATCGATGGGATGAGTTCGTAATTGTCGGTCGAGGAGTTCGTTGCGTGAGCGACGAACAATGGGTGACCGCAGCAGAAACCGCGGAGTGCGCAGTTGCCCACGTGGCGGTCGGCGATATCGACACGGCCCGCGAACTACTTTCTTGGACGACTCCGCACCGCAAGGACAATGGTTCGTACTACACGGGAATTGTTTATCCAAAACACATCATCTTCCCCGCCGAAGAAGCGAGCGCCTACACGGGAGCGGCGATCATCATCGCCGCCGACGCGATCGCCGGCGCCACGGCGACAAGCCAGTTATTTCCGTCCGCAGACGTCAACGACTAACGCGACGCAAGACTCTTAGCGAACCAGCTTCCAACATTTCAACAAATTCGCCGCTGTCAACTGCGGGAAGGTAGATCTGTTCATACGGCGCCTGACCACCCAATTCGGGGTCGCCAAACACATCGTGAATCGCCAACAGGCCTCCGACCACCACATGAGGAGTCCATCCCTCGTAGTCCGCCCTTGCAACTTCGGTGCCGTGGCCACCGTCGATGAACAACAGCGCGATCGGTTTAGTCCAAGTTGAAGCAATTGTCGGTGAGTCTCCAACAACAGCGCACACGACGTCGTTGAGGCCGCAGCGACTCATTGTTTCTTGGAATAGTGGAAACGTGTTGATTTGCTGAGTCGCTGGATCAACAAGTGTTGGGTCGTGCCATTCCCAACCAACCTGATTTTCCTCCGAGCCACGATGATGGTCAACCGCGTACAGTTTTGTTCCACTTAATCGCGCAGCCGCGCCCAGCCACACGGTTGATCGTCCGCAATACGAACCGATCTCGACAAAGACCTGGCCTGGTTGAACCCTTGCATGTAGGAATGCGACATCGAATAGTGCGTCGCCTTCTTCAACGGGCATGAATCCCTTGGTCGAAGAAGCGATTGCTCGAAGCGCCGGATCGAGGCTCATTACTGGTCGACGGCGAGGAGTTTGTTGCTCCGTGCAACTCGACCTAGCCAGCTTGCGCTTGGTTTCGGCGCTCGTTGCTGCGTCTTGCGATCAACTCCGACCAGTCCAAAAGTTGGACGATAGCCAAAGACCCACTCAAAATTATCGAGCAGGCTCCAGTACGTGTATCCGCGCACATCGATTCCATCGTCGATGCACCGCAAGACCCCGGCCAGCGCACGATGCACATATTCAATGCGCTCTGTGTCGAGCGTTGTCGCGATTCCATTTTCGGTCACCGCAATCGGAACGTGTTGGGTCTGTTCCCACGCACGGCGGATACACCCTTCCAGCGCCTCTGGACAATACTCGTAACCCAACATCGTCACTCGCGTGTCGAGCGAAGGTTTAGTTCGTCCTTTGGCTCCGAAATATTGGCGGGTATAGGTCTGCACGCCAAGAAAGTCGTCGCCAACTGCCGCTTCGAAGAATGGATCTTCGAGCCCGGCCCATGCGGAATCTCGTTTCGCCGTGGCCACGGTGCGTTCGCTGTCCGGTGCATCGACGAGGAATTCCTGCATTGCCAAAGTCAGTCCGACTGGCGCCAATGAAACGCTCTTGATCGCCTGGCAGGCCTCCTTGTGAGCCGTAACAAATACCGAATTGCATTTGGCGCGCAGGTTGCGATCCGTCTTGCCAGGTGGAAATCCACCAAGCAGATACCCGAACGTCGAGACCATGTTTGGTTCATTGATTGTGCACCAGCGCCCTACCGCACCTCCCAAATGTGTGGCAACCCGATGACTGTATCGAGCGAATAGAAACGCAGTGTTTTCATTCAGCCACCCGCCTGACTTGACGACCCAACGCGGAGTCGTAAAGTGATGCAAGGTGACCACCGGCGTGACGCCGTTTTCTATACACGACTCGACCATTCTTCGATAGTGATCGAGTGCATTGACCGAAAATTCTCCCTCTGCGGGCTCCACTCGACTCCACTCGACACTAAATCGATAATTGTCGAAGCCAAGCGACGCGAGCATGGCAATATCTGACGGATATCGATGAAAGTGATCGCACGCATCACCGCTCGGTTCGATACAAGGCGAACCCGATTGATTCTCCCAGTCCCACCAATCGTTATTGGAATTGCCGCCCTCCACCTGATGAGCCGCCGTGGCGGTACCCCACGTGAACCCGCGAGGAAAATCCGCCAAAGGCGAAACGGAAACCGAAGTTGTCACAGAAAATTACCGTAGCGCACAGGTGACATCGGGCATTTACTGGCAACATAGAACGATGGTCTCCAACCGAACACAAGAGCCAACGACCGCGCTCGACGAACTTGTCAAACTATTGGATCTCGAATCGATCGAAGTAAACATTTTTCGCGGTCAATCGCCAGACGAAAATCGTCAACGCGTATTCGGTGGCCAAGTTGCCGGTCAGGCACTAGTAGCTGCGTCGCGCACCATCGACGAGCCAGGCCGGCACGTCCATTCACTGCACGCCTATTTTTTGCGACCGGGCGATCCGGGCGTACCAATTCTTTATGAGGTTGACCGGATTCGCGACGGCAGAAGTTTTTCAACTCGAAGAGTCGTCGCCATTCAACACGGCAAAGTGATCTTCAATCTGCAGTCGAGTTTTCAAAATCGAGAGGAGGGACTTGTCCATCAAATTGCGATGCCGTTGGATGTACCCGAACCCGAATCGCTTCCCGATTTCACGACCCGGATGGCGCCTCACAAAGAAAAACTTGGCGAATGGTACGACCGACCACGACCGATCGATGTGCGCTATGTCGATAGCGATCCATTTACGCGAGGTGGTAACCGCCTGCCGGGCCAACGAGTGTGGTTGCGGGCAGACGGCTCACTTCCCGCCGACGAGGTGTTGCACGCCTGCATCGTTACGTACGCAAGCGACATGACTCTGTTGGATACGGCACTGCTACCGCATGGTATTTCGTGGTCGGATGGTGGGCTGCAAATGGCAAGCATCGACCACGCAATGTGGTTTCATCGACCATTCCGCGCCGACGATTGGTTGCTCTACGACCAGTCTGCGATCTCAACTTCTAACGCACGGGGACTCGCCGGTGGATCAATCTTCACGCGAAACGGTGAACTGGTTATTACAGTCGTCCAGGAAGGTTTGATTCGGGTTAGCAAATAGACGCTATAGACAAAGCTCAGCGTCGCGATTCCATAAACATTCCGCGCAGCGCACCAAAGTTCTCCACACAATGTCCGGCTCCGAGCACAACAGCCTCAAGAGGCTGATCAGACATATTGACCGGAACTTGTGTATCGCGCTCAATACGTTGGGCGAAACCTCGAAGAAGGGCGCCACCGCCCACGAGGTACATCCCGCGTGAGAGGAAATCTTGCGATAACTCTGGTGGAGCACTAGCCAGACACCGCACAACCGAGTCAATCATTTGTTTGAGCACGTCCTCAACTGCGACACGAATTTCCTGAGAAGTGAGTACGACGGTCTTTGGTAAGCCGGTAACAAGGTCGCGCCCGCGGACCTCCGCATCGCGATCCTCTGGCGTGGCGATTGCGCTACCAATACTTATCTTGATTTCTTCTGCAGTTCGTTCACCAATTGCCAGACCGTGTTCCTTTCGTACGTGAGTCTGTATTGCGGCATCGATGTCAAAACTTCCGACCCGGACTGCCTCTAGGGCGACGATTCCGCCGAGACTAATGACCGCAGTTTCTGTCGTGCCCCCGCCGATATCGATGACCATGTTGCCTACGGGCTCGTTAATTGCCAGGTCTGCACCAATTGCTGCCGCCATCGGTTGCTCCAATAATTGAGCGTCGGCCGCACCGGCTCTGCGCGTTGCATCCGTCACCGCCCGACGTTCGACCTCTGTGATCGCCGATGGAACACAAATAAGAACCTTCGGTCGCGAAAATCTAGAAACACCGGCTCGCTGCAACAGCAAGCGAATCATTTTTTCGGTGATCTCAAAGTCCGTGATTGCTCCACCACGAAGCGGTCGCACGGCGACGATGTATCCCGGCGTCCGACCGATCATTTCCCATGCTTCTTGTCCAGTGGCGAGAACTTCACTCGTCCGGCGGTTGACCGCAATGACCGAAGGTTCGTTGATCACGATTCCGCGACCTTGCATATAGACCAAGGTGTTTGCCGTTCCAAGATCGATTGCTAGGTCGCGTGCCATGAATTGTTACTTTCGTCGCTGACGTTGTTGAGCGTCAATTAATTGTTGTCGCAGGTGTGCTCGAGAATCATCGGAAAGTGCGTCCAAATGTCGATTAAACGAAACCATCCCACTGTTGCTGTTGGCTCTTCGAGAGTTGCGAAAGACGATAACCGCCAAGGCCGCCCCCGAGACAATCGAAATCATCGCGAACAGTAACGAAATTCCCGACATCGCTACAAAGTGAGTGGTCACACAAGGTCCTTGATCTCGACAATCTCATGTCCGCCGCCGGACCAGTCATCGCCACCCGCCCACTTTTCTCGCTTCCAGATCGGGGTTGTCGCCTTGAGCGCGTCGATTCCAAATTGGGCTGCGGCGAACGCTTCTGGCCGATGTGGGGCTGAAACGACAACAAGTACGGAGGACTCACCAAGATGTAGTGCACCAAGTCGGTGAATGAGGGCGATCCGACCCAAAGTCGACCAGCGTCGGCGCATCTCCAGGGCAATCTCGGCAAATTTCTTCAGGGCCTCTGTGTCGAATGCTTCGTAGTCGAGCTGAGTCACTCCGACCCGACCTACGGCATTGTCGCGAACCGTTCCCGAAAAGACGACTACTGCTCCACACCGCGGCACAACGGCCCAGTCATAGGTAGACCCAACTTGAAGTGGCTCTGACGTTAACTCAAGCCACGTATCGCCATCGTCGAGTATGCGCGAGTGACTCATCACTTTCAGCGTACCTGAGGTAGGCGACCCCCATAGAAAACAGTGGATGAGTAATCTGCATCGTGTGGATGGTGATGAAACTTCGATGTCATCTGACGAATTTGACGACGATCAGATCAACTTCGTTGCGCCAATTCCACCGTACGAACGCCAATGGAGACACCCAAGTGAATTGCGAGCGGAAAACGCACCCCGAATCACCGCTCCACCGGTTCATCGTGAATTTCGACTTGTCGCGATTGGATCTGCATGCATCAGTGTGCTGATCTCTCTCGCTCTGCTGGGTGTCGTCAGCCCCGGCTCGACTTCGGTCGCCTCGCAGGCTCAGGCTCGCGGACAATATCTATCGTCAGATAAGGCCGCGTTTCAAATGACAGCAGGGTCTACATCAATAGAAGAATTGCGCAGCGTGATACCGCACTTTGGCGATTCGTCGCAACCCGTCCTCGCCATGCCCCATGGAGAATACTTTCTCAGTTCGGCAAATGATTTGAAAGAGAATGCACTGATCGACGTTGTGGAGGCCGACGGTCAAAGCAGCACGGCCCAAGTTGTGGCAATCGATCAGAATTTCGGAATCGCCTGGTTACGTCGGCTGAGCTTTGCTGCGGTTTACGCAGCAGAAACAGACACAACTGGCCCGGGAACAACGGTTGCAAAAGTTGCTCACGGCGATTTGGTGTGGGTCGTCGATAGCGATATCACGGCAGCGATCATTGGTCTATCTACTAACGACCTGGCAACGTCAAAACGCCTTTGGCCAGTTGACTCGCCAGCCGGTTCGAAATTGAGCGGCCTCGCAGTCGATGATCAAGGCGTGGCGATGGGATGGTGCGTGTTCGTCGACGGAGCTCAATGGATTATCCCTATTTCAATGCTCGAAAAAATCCTTTCCAAAATCGCCATAACCTTGACTAATGAGTGATCCGGACGAAAACGCGTTCGCCGGACTGCCATTCTTTGGCGACATGATGAAGGCGTTTTCATCTCAAGGTCCACTTCAATGGGATGTCGCACGCCAAGTCGCAATGACCACAGCATTGGACGGTCAGACTGTGGAAGGGAATGTCGATCCCGCCGACCGCATCGCTCTCGAAAAACTTGCGCCAATTGCCCAATTGCATGTTGAAACTCATACGGGACTTTCAACAACTCCCACGGATGTTCCGAGAACATTGCTCGTGGTCAACAAATCGACATGGTGCCATCTGACGCTGGAGGCATACAAACCATTATTTACGACTCTCGCTTCTTCGCTGAGCAGCAAAGATGTTGCAGCCAGCGAACCGAGCGATCCCGAACTTGATGCCGAACACTCGATGGCTTCGATGATGTCCGGACTGTCGAAAATGTTGGCACCGGCCATGATGGGTATGTCTGTCGGTTCGATGGTCGGCAATATGTCGCAACACGCTTTCGGCCAGTACGACATTCCCCTTCCGCGCGAGCCAATTCATCAGATGTTGCTAGTTCCGTCGAACATCAACTCATTTGCCAGCGATTGGAGTATTCCAATCGATGACGTTCGAATGTGGGTACTCATTCAGGAACTCACCGCGCATGCCGTATTGGGTGTTGACCATGTGCGAGAGACCATTTCCGACGCCGTTCGCCGATACGTTGCCGGATTTCGGCCAAATCCGACCGCATTGCTCGATCGAATGACCGAAATTGAGGTCACCGGCAGCGATCCGATGGCAATGTTGCAGAAATTTCTAACCGACCCAGGCCTGATACTTGGTGCTGTTCGATCAAAGGAACAAGAGGCCTTGTCTCCGTCCCTGGATGCCATGGTGGCCGCCATTATTGGCTATATCGATCATTCGGTGGACGCAGTTTCGTCTCGTTTGCTTGGCGGTGGCTCGCAGATTGCAGAAGCGGTCCGTCGCCGACGCGTGGAATCGACGGCCAATGACGTGTTCCTGGAGCAATTACTTGGACTACGTCTGACGCGTCAACAACTCGAGCGCGGTCGATTATTTATTGATGGTGTCGTAGAGCGAGCAGGAAGCGAAGGCGTCGGTCAACTATTTAATGCGGCCGGGCATCTGCCAACGCCAAACGAACTGGATGCGCCAGGTTTATGGTTGGCGCGGCTTGAAATTCAATAATCGCGTTCTCATAATAAAATAAGCGCTGCCAACCAATCCGGTAACTCCAACGAGAGCGAAGCCAACCGCACCGGGCGGGGCAGCAATCACGGCGATCAGTCCGCCAAACACCCATGCCAATTGGTTGCGAGTCTCGAATAGAACGAATGCTCTAGCGCGATCCGCATCTGGGGCGCTGGCTTGAACAATTGCTTCGAAAGATAACCGTCCAATTGCGGCCACTCCATTAATCGTCGCCGCAAGAACGATGCCTGCCGTTATTCCTCCTATATATCCCGTGACGATTCCGACAACCGCCATGACTACCAGCGTGACGCCGAGCATCACTTGTTCGGGAATGTGGCGTCGAAAGATCGGTGCGATTCCATTGGCCAACATTGTTGCAAGCGAAGCTAACCCGATGGCTAAGCCAAACCATGCCGTTCCTGCACTTTGATGTCGTAACCAAAAAGCCAGATGAAAGAACATGAATCCCACCGCGGCGCGTAGCAACACCATCGCCAATGCGGCCTGAGTCACCTGAGGTTTTTGAAGTTCTTCACGCTCAAGACTTTGCGCGGGACCGCCGACAGTGGCTATATGTTTTGGCAACTTCAACGCCATGACTCCGGCCATGGCGAACATGAGCGCTGCAGCGGCGAGCGATACTCCGGAACCGATCAGGTGTGCGAGCCCCGCCGGAATGATGGCCACAATACTGACGACTCCAACTACTAGCCCGAGCTTGCCGTTGGCCGCCACCAATTCGTCATCGTTACTGACAAGTGTTGGCACAAGAGACGAACGCGAGACCGCATAAATTTTGGCCAACACCAACGAAATAAACGCCAAGGGAAACAACAAAAGTGAATGAATGCGGCCAATCATGAAGATCACGACGATGGCCCTGGCCCAGCCGACAAAAAATACGGTTAGACGTCGACCTCCCGGCAGTCGGTCAATATAGGGACCAACAAGTGGGGCAAGAATTGCAAACGGAGCCAGACTTAACGCCAAAAAAAGTAGGACCTTGCCTCTCGCGGCGTCTGGGCTAATAGAGAGGAACAGTGAGTCCGCTAGCGAGACCGCCAAAAATGTATCGCCAGCCGCCATATAGCCATGAACGCGGGCAAGCCTCGTCAGAGGTGCGGCGGGTGACAAACCAATTAGTGGACGATTCTTTCTAATCAACCCATTTTCTCGTATTTATAGCCAAGACCGCGGATGGTCACGACCCGGGTTGGCCTTAATTGATCCGATTCCACTTTGGCCCGCAAACGCTTGATGTGCACGTCAAGGGTTTTGGTGTCCCCGTAATAATCGCTGCCCCAAACCTGATCGATCAGCGACTCGCGGGTCAGTACGCGCCCTGCATTGATCATTAACACATAGAGCAATTCAAACTCCTTAAGCGGCATCTTGATCACCTGACCCCGAACTTTGACTACGTGTTCCTCTGGATCGATCGAAACATCGCCTACAGTCACAGACTTCGAATCAAGTTCTATGTCGACCGATTCAGTCAACGCGCTGCGACGAATTGCTGCCCGAATTCGAGCGACCAATTCGCGCAACCGATAAGGCTTGACAATGTAGTCATCGGCTCCCACCTCAAGGCCAACTACCGTGTCGATTTCTGCGCCCTTGGCGGTGACCATAATGATTGGCACCTGACTCTTTTTGCGTAATTCACGACAGACATCGGTCCCCGACACCTTTGGCAACATCACATCCAACAACACAATGTCCGGTTTCACATCATCAAAATTTGCAAGTGCCTCCGCACCGTCACGGGCCACCTCGACGTTGAATCCCTCGCGTTTCAATCCAATAACAAGTGCCTCGACGAACGACTCCTCGTCTTCGACAACAAACACCGTCGGGAACTCGCTGGTTTTATTCACTTGACCAATTCTCCAGTCGTGGCAAAATTACCGTAAAAGCGGCACCCAATCCCTCTTCGGACTCAAGTTCGATTCGGCCACCGTGATTGGTGACAACATGACGCACAATTGATAACCCGAGACCGGTACCGCCTGTCATCCGACTTCTAGCACGATCGACTCGATAGAAGCGCTCGAAAATTCTTTCGTGGTCCTTCGCCGCGATGCCAATTCCCTGATCTTTCACTTTTATCCGTATAGCTAGGCCAACAACTTCGCTGCGGATTTGAACCGGCGAATTCGCTTCGCTGTATTTGATTCCATTTTCGACAAGATTCAATAACGCAGAGACCAGTTGGCTTCGGTCACCATACACATATTCGGTTGGATTGCTTCCGACCACGAGATCGACTTGGTGTCGCTGGGCAAAATTTCGAGAACTGGCCACGACCTCGTTGATCACTTCGGCAATGTTGACTGGTTCCCAATTCATAGCCGCTCCGGATTCGATTCGCGAAAGGTCGAGCAGGTCGTCCACGATTGCGGACAACCTGTATGCCTCCGTGACAATGCTTTCGGCGAGTCGCTTGACCACGATCGGGTCCGTTTCGCCAACAATGATGTCGCCCAACGCTGCTATCCCTCCGACGGGTGTCTTTAGTTCATGACTGAGATTGGCAACGAAATCTGTTCGAACCGTATCGGTGAGAACTCTTTGAGTGACGTCCTCGATGGTGGCCATTGCTCCCCCGACCTCGAGGGGCTGAACCTGGATGGCAAAATGTCTGGTTGGCGGTCCCGCAATCTCAATTGTTTTGCTGGTGAACCCTGGCTTTGGTTCGGCGGTCAGTAATTCATCAACGGCATTGCGCACCAAAATGTCGATATGGCGAATGCCAGTCATGGCCGCACCGACGCGATTGTGCACGGGACGCCCGCCGTTTCGATCGGTGATTACCACACCGATGGGTAAGGCGTCGAAGGCGAGCCGCAATTGATCGGCAATCGGGTATTGAGTTGATTCGGATGTCTCTGTCAAAGATGGTTCTTGGAGAGCCGAATTAGCGCGTTTGCGACGAAATAACATTCCCCAATCGCTATTGCGATCCGGTTACCGAACCGTGGGGATTCGTGTCGTCGTTCTTGGCCCGAAATCGGTCGGCACCCCGACGTTCGGGAACCCACCCAGTAAGGATGAATCGAGTTCGTTCGCTGATATTTACCGCATGATCACCTATTCGTTCGTAGAATCGGGCAACCACTGCCATTTGAACGGCAACCTGCAAATCAATTTTCTGTCGCGAATGACTCTCAAAAATCTCCTGAATGAACTGTCGATGTAATCCGTCGAGAAACGAATCCATGTCATCGATGGCCGTCGCCTTGGGCACATCGTTTGTTTCGTATGCATCCATCGTGGCGATATACAGCTTCTGGGCCTGATCGCTCATTTTGCTGATCAGTCCACGTAGCACCGGATCCAATTCGTGTCCATAAATTCGGCGTGCCGCCTTGCAGATATTCACCGCCAAGTCGGCCGAACGCTCTAGTTCGCCGGCAATCCGGATAATGGAGACCAACTGACGCAGATCGCCGGCTACGGGTGATTGCAACGCCAATTGCTGAAAACACGCATCTTCCAGATCAATTGTCCGGGCATCGATCTCGTCGTCGGCATGGACCAGGTAGTCGGCACTTTCGAGATCACCATCTAGAAGTGCCGCGGTCGCCCGCGGAATCGCCTCAATGACCGAGGCCCCCAATCTCACTACTTGCTCGCGAAGGGAATCAAGTTCCTGATGAAATGATTTTCGCAGCTCTTCCACGCGACCGAATTGTACTATCTGACTTGCGTTGTCACGACCCATTCATGCAATCGCTGTTGGGCATCGTTGGCGAAACCGGCGCTTCCTCGTCGCTCCCACGCGTTGTCGGGCATGAGCGAAAAGTGCACGACAGATTCGTCGAGTAGGTATCCAAGAATAGTGTCGAGCCACAGTCGATGCTTTTCATGAGTGAGAGGAACCATCGCCTCAACTCGTCCATCCAGGTTGCGACCCATTAAATCGGCTGAACCGATGAGATGAAGCGGCGATCCATCCGCGGATCCGTGGGCGAATCGATAGATACGCGAATGCTCTAGGTATCTGCCCAGTATCGAACGCACCTTGATATTTTCAGACAATCCTGGAACACCGGCACGCATGCAACAGATTCCGCGCACGACTGCATCGATTTGGACGCCGGCCTGGCTTGCGGCGTACAGCGAGTCGATGACAAGTGGGTCGGAAATCGAGTTCAGCTTGAGAGTGATTCGACCCTCCGCGCCGTGCAGAATTTCATTTTCGATGAGCTCGATTATTTTTGGACGCAACTGGTGAGGAGCTATAAACATCGATTGGTAATTTGGCTCCTGACCGTAACCGGTCAAGTAATTGAACAATTCGGCGACATCGGACCCGATTGATTCCTCGCAAGTGAAATAGCCGATGTCTTCGTACGTGCGTGCAGTCACCGTGTTGTAATTTCCGGTGCCAACGTGCACGTACCTGCGCATTCGATCAGGATCGTTGCGCACAACCAAAATGCACTTTGCATGAGTTTTCAATCCGACAATTCCGTAGGTGACATGAACTCCGGCGTATTCGAGTTCCTTTGCCCAGGAAACATTTCGTGCCTCATCGAATCGCGCCTGGAGTTCAAGGACGACCGCCACCTGCTTGCCCAATTCGGATGCCTCGATCAAGTGTCTGGCGATTGAGCTGTCGCCGGAGGTCCGATACAACGTCATCTTTATGGAAAGCACGTTTGGATCAATTGCGGCTTGCTGAACGAACGCATCGACGGAAGCTGAGAACGATTCGTGCGGATGGTGAACAAGAAGTTGGCGTTCACGAATGACACTAAACATGGAGCGACCAGATTCCTCTGCCGCGGCAAGTCGCCCAGGCGTGAGGGGTTTCCATTGCTTAAAGCGAATCCTCGGATTATCAAGCGAGGCAAGTTGCACCAGTGCACTCATGTCAATGAGGCTGCTATGAACGGTTACATCTCTCGAATCGAGTTCGAGTTCTTCGAGCATCAGGTCAAGGACGTCTTGTGGAATGCCTTTCGGTATTTCTAGCCGCACCGCACGACCGAATCGGCGGCGGCGTAGTTCCATCTCCACTGCGGCGAGAAGATCCTCTGCGTCTTCATCGTCAAGCGACAAGTCGGCATTGCGGGTAACCCGAAACGTGAAGCATTGCTCAATCGTCATGCCCTGGAAGAGTCGACCAAGATTGGCTGCGACCACATCTTCGAGCATGACGAATCGTGTCTTGGAAGGAAGCGGCATAAATCGCGGGAATGTCTGAGGCAATTTCACGCGCGCAAATCGGTGACCGTCGGTTCGAGGGTCGCGCGCCACCACTGCAAGATTGAGCGCCAAATTAGAGATATAGGGAAACGGATGCGCTGGATCCACCGCAAGCGGGGTAAGCACGGGGAATATTCGTGATTCAAACTCGTTGACCAAGTATTCGCGATCGATGGAATTGAGCGAATCCCACGAGGCGATCTCAATTTCGTTTGCCGCCAACTCCGGCTTGAGGACTTCAGCCCACAATGATTCCTGACGTTCAATCAACTTGGAAACTGTCAGACCAATCTCATTCAGTTGTTCGTTTGGTGTGCGCCCGTCGGGCGTGCGTACCGTCACACCCCCTTCAACTTGGTCGTGCAACGCGGCAACACGAATTTGAAAGAACTCGTCCAAGTTTGAACTGAATATTGAGGAGAACCTGCATCGCTCGAGCAATGGAATTTCGCGATCGGCGACTAGTTCGAGAACCCGCTCATTAAAACTGAGCCAGCTCAACTCGCGGTTGATAAATCTGGTTTCATTACCTGAATCGGGTGAATCCTGACGCGAACGAAGTGCCGTCGCAACGATTTGTCGCAGGGATGTCATCTCATTGATCGTGATCGTCTTATGTGATTACTTTTATTGAGCGGCGACTGGATATCCGAGTTCCCATTCGAGGCTTATCCGTTCACGTTCTGCATCGCGATTGACACGCTCTTGATTGCGTCGGAACTGTGGGTCGTTTCGTGGTAGTAGGACAAGACGAGCAAGAACACGAGCACGAAACTCATTCAGTAAGTTTGGGTCTCCATAGTCGCTGTAGACCTCCCAGTGAGGCGACACCGAACCGAGATACACAATTCGCGCGTGCCCGCGGGGTGGCTCTGTGACAGCTGAGTCTGACATTGATGATGACATCTAAATCTCCTTGTAAGCCAGTCAGGCTACCGCCGTTTACATAAGCCAAAAATGGGTACAATGTAGGTAACACCATGGAAATACCAACGAAGTGGATGGAGCAGGGAAACTGCCGAAATTTTGCCCCAGCAGTGTTCTTCCCCGCTGATGGGGCTGGCGTTGATCGGGCCCGCAAAGTCTGTGCAACTTGCCCCGTAGTCAAAACGTGTCTCGAATACGCCTTGGCCGAACATATTGACCATGGCGTGTGGGGCGGATGCTCCGAACGTGAACGGCGCCGAATAGCAAAACGACGACGGGTTGCCGCGAAACTATGATCTAAGCGTGGCGGCATCAAGTAGTGGTGAAACAATCGCCGCACTTGACATCGGAACCAACAGTTTCCACCTCGTAATTGCCAAGCCGGTCACCGGCGGCTTTGAAGTCGTCACCCGCGAGCGGGAATCCGTGCGAATTGGCCACGGCGGCGGTGAAATGAAGCAACTAGAACCCGACGCAATTGAGCGCGGGATCGCCTGTTTGACCCGGATGCAAAAGATTGCCCAGTCACATAACGCCCAAATTAGGGCGGTTGCCACCAGCGCAATTCGTGAAGCCAGAAATCAAGACGAATTTGTCAGGCGAGCGCGCAAGGAAGCCAAAATTCAGATCGAAGTGATATCCGGGGTCGAGGAGGCGCGGCTCATACACCTAGGAGCCCTGTACGCAATTGGCGATCACGATCACCCGATGCTTTTGTGCGACATTGGCGGCGGCTCAACCGAAATCGTTCTGGCAAACGACGACGACATCCTGCTCTCACGAAGTTTCAAACTCGGGGCGATTCGACTGACCGACCGTTTCTTTCCTAGCGACCGACTTCACCCGAGCGCTGTGAGCAGTTGCCGATCCTTCGTACGTTCAACATTGACCATTCTTCAATCCGAGGTTGAAGAGTTTGGATTTGACATCGCCGTTGCTTCGTCGGGCACTGCAGAAACAGTTGCACGACTTATCTGTGCGCAAACAGGTAAACCGGCACCGCAGACATTCAATCGGTTTGAATTCACCCATTCTGAGATCACCCAAACGGTAAAACTTTTGGCGGAGTCTGCATCCGTCAGTGAACGACAGCAGCGTTTCAAATTAGACCCAGCAAGAGCCGACATCATTTTGGCTGGAGCGATTCTCTTGGAAGGCATCGCCGATGTTTATTCTGTCGACAAATTTATGTTCAGCGATTACGCGTTGCGCGAAGGAGTTCTCATCGACACATTGCAACGCCAGGGACGCGGTCCAAAAACGGAGGTCGTCGACGCCGCGATGAGGAGCGTTCGACTGCTTGCTGATCGCTGCGACGATCGACCAGAGCATGCAGAACATGTTGCGCGACTCGCGTGTTTACTCTTTGACAAATTGCACGAGTCTCTCAGCATCGGCAAATCGAATCGTCGACTTCTTGAAGCCGCCGCATTGCTGGCAAATGTCGGAGTTGTCATTTCGCACTCGAAGCATCATCTTCATACGTATTACGTTGTTCGCAATTCCGAACTTGTCGGCTTGAGTGATCGTGAGATTGAAATACTCGCTCAGGTTGCGAGGTACCACCGAAAGGGATCACCCAAACTCGAGCATCCGGAGTTTGCCGCACTCAGCGCAGATGATCAATACATCGTGCGCGCGCTGGCCGGACTCCTTCGTGTCGCCGTCGGATTAGATCGAACTCAAGATGGCCGGGTTGAAAAACTGACGGTCAATATTTCAGACAAGGAACTCGTCATCGGAGTATCGACCAACGACAATAAGGACTCAGATCTCAATGTGTATGCCGCCAATGAACGAAAAGGGTTACTCGGCGAAGTAATCGGACTTCGAGTCAAATTAACGTCGACATAGTCGACGAGAGACTCAACTTACGCGGATGGCGAGTCTGGTTTAGTCGCTTCCGGCTTTGGGGTTTCGGCCGGCGGCGTCACTGGCTTTGAGTCGGAAACACCCTTCTTGAATTCCTGTTGGGCCTGGCCAAGATTGCGCGCAATCTTTGGTAGTCGCGAACCGAACAATGCGACCGCAACGATGATGACGACGATTCCTTCCCAGCCACTAAACATGCCAACAATGTAGCACCGCCAGACCCAAATGCGATAAGCACTAGACGTGCTTGCATGCGTCGTCAATATCAGTGAAGGAAAGGATCGCGCCACTATCTCGGCGCTAGCCGATCGCTTGGGGATTGATTTGCTCGATGTCCACTCGGATCGTGATCATCACCGCAGCGTGTTCACGCTTGTAGGAACAGAGCAAGTGCGCGTTCTTGCTCGTCAGGCGATCGCGACACTAGATATCGGTCACCATGTCGGCGTTCATCCCCGCCTTGGAGTGGTCGATGTCGTGCCGTTCGTTCCGTTGGAACTAAGCACCTTCGAAGAAGCTCTGGTGGCGCGAAATGAATTTGCCGAGTTTGCCGCACAAGAGTTGGGCGTTCCCTGTTTTCTTTATGGTCCGGAACGAACGCTTCCATTTATTCGCGCTCATGCATTCAAGGAGTTGTTGCCGGATACCGGTCCACGACAACCACACCCAACCGCTGGAGCAATGTGCGTCGGTGCGCGAAATATTCTGGTGGCATACAACCTGTGGCTGAAAAATGTCTCACTTGAACAAACCAAATTGGTCGCGGCATCGTTGCGCAACGAATCAGTGAGAGCACTCGGACTACAGGTTGGTGAATTCACCCAAGTGAGTCTGAATCTCATTAACCCGTCCACAGTCGGTCCCGATGACGTGTACGACCGTGTAGCCACGCAATTTGACATTGAGCGCGCCGAACTCGTGGGGCTGATTCCCGCTCGCATCTTGGCCAAAATTCCGCGCTCACGATGGACCGAACTTGATCTCGATAATGAGCGAACTATCGAATGGCGAATCGCTCGACGAAATCAATTGGGACGAAGTGGCTGAGCGCCACTCGTGCGCTACGAATTAGGCGCTAGCCGAATTGCGGTTTGCTTGAGCGCGCTGACGACGCAAGCGACGACGCTCGCGTTCCGAAAGCCCACCCCAAATCCCGAATTTCTCGCCATTTTCAAGCGCGAATTCAAGACAATCGTTGCGCACAACACAGCCGCGGCACACTTCCTTTGCTTCACGAGTTGATGCGCCGCGCTCAGGAAAGAAAAGGTCTGGATCGACGCCGAGGCAGTTAGCTTGGTCTTGCCAAGCTCGATCAGCGCTCAGCGCGATGATTTCATCTTCCACTCGAATTGTCCCCTTCGGCTCTCGCATGAAGTCGCGAGAACGCGCCGACATCGAGGTAATTACAACTATGTCATTATGCCAAGTAACCACCCAAAAAGCAAATACGTTGATTTTGTGTCGACGATGCGATCAACTCACCTGTCGTCGCCAACGTTGTGATTGCTGTCGTTTGTGTTCCAAGAAATCGACCAACACATAATCACCGAGTGTCTCTGCCGAAGTAAAGAATGCCCGACCCCGATTGATTTTCGTCAATCGCTCGATGAAACTTCGCAGACCGCTGTCCGCGTCGAGCATGAACGTGTTGATACGGATATCGGCACGAGTACATCGCATCACCTCGCGAAGAGTGGCCTCCACCGTCTCGCGCACCGGTGGATAGTTGAAGAAAACATCGCCACCTGAAGTGACATGGGCGGTTGGCTCTCCGTCAGTGATCATGATGATCTGTTTGGTTCCACTTTGGCGATCCAACATTCGGCGACTGAGGGCAAATGCATGTTGCATGTTTGTCCCGTACACAAAGTCCCACGACACCTCGGGAAGTTGGTCTGCCTTCAGTTCCCGTGCGACTTCGCCAAACCCGACAATGCCGAGATAGTCGCGAGGGAATTGGATTGAGATGAGCGAGTGCAAGGCCATCGTGACTTTTTTTGCCGGCAAGAAATTGTCTCGCATCGGCATCGATAACGAGAGATCCAACATCAATACCGTGGACGATCGCGTGAGATGCTCTGTCCGCTCAATTTCGAAATCCTCCGCCGACAATTCGACCGGTACGCCAGGTCCTCGACGATTAAGTGCATTGCGAAGCGTGCCCTGTAAATCAAGTTGGAATGAATCGCCGTACTCGTATGGCTTGGTGTCATACATGCGCTCGTGACCGATTCCAACACGGTCGACCTGATGACCACCCAACGCATCTGCGGCGAGTTTGCCAAACAAGTCCTTCAAGGCGTTGGCCCCTATCTTGCGCAATCCACGCGGGGTCAATGCCAATCGACCTTCCTTTCGCTCGATAAGCCCGGCATCCTCAAGCATTCTGGCAAGTTCGGCAAGGCGCTCCAAAGATCGGGCGGCATCATCACCAAGAAGTTCGCCGACCCGCTCTGTATCGATCTCGGCCAGAGCCGCCGGGTTCGACGCATTTTTCATCAGGTTTTCCAATTGATCCAGTTCTGACAATTCCTGCATCGACTGCATAGCTTGTTGAAACCCGATCGGATTCTGTCCCTCAAAGTCATAACGACGACTCCAACCCATCTCCGGAAACATTTGCTGGAGGTTCTGGGAAAGTTGATCCATCTGCCATCGAAGATCCATGTCTTTAAGCAATTGATCGGAGAGAGCTTGGAGTTGGGCTCTCTGCTCCGGAGTCATCGAATTGAGCATTGCTTGAGCGGCGGCCATGCGCCGCGCCATGATTTCGAGCAACTCATCGAGAGTTTGTGGATTTTCGGGGAAGAAATCGCCGTAGTTCTTCATGAAGTTTTCAAACTGGGGATCTTCGCCTCGTTGCCGACGCTCAAGCATCTTGTTCAGTTCGGACAACATGTCCTTCATTCGCTGCATGTCGGCGGGAGTGAGATTCTGCATCGCTCCCGACATTTGGTCGAGGTTCTGCTGCATCAGTTGCTGGCGCAATTTGTCTAGTAATTGCTCGAATCGCTGTTGAGCGGCCTTGGATTGGAAGTCATAATGCTGCAATTCATTGACTTTGCCAGCCAAGTCGGACGGCAACATGTCGAGACGGAAATTTCGATCTAAAGAGGCCTTTTCTGCCAATTCGGCACGGCGAGCATCGCCTGAGTTTTGTGCCTCCCTCGTGTAGTTATCGACGGCATGACGTTCATCATCGACAATGTCATTTAGTTCGTCAGCGATCTCGCTGTACACACCACCAAGATCGCCACGATCTTCGATTTCCTGACGCCTGGCGCGCAGTTTTTCCATCAACTCACGGAGGCCTTTGAGTCGATCTCCGTTGAGATCGCGCATCCCTTCTTGCATGAGGCGGCGCAGGGCCGCACTCACATCGCCGTGATACAGCAGGTCATCGGTTAAGGAATCCAACAATCCGTCGGCGTCTAATTCAAAGCCCTTTTGAGTACCGTCCCATCGCGAATAGGTGAACCGCGCGCCCATGAACGCACCATACACGGAGCAACTAGTCACACCTCTAGGCTGACCGTGATATGCGTCTACTTCGCACCTTTATCTTCGTTGACCTTTCGGGGTTTACGAACTTCACCGAAAGAAATGGCGATGAGGCCGCGACCGAGTTGCTCGCCAAATTCAGAGCAATCGCTCGTTCAGTCGGGTCGGATCATGGAGTTCGCATCGACAAATATCTCGGTGATGGTCTGATGGCTGTCGCCGTCGATGCCCCAGTCGGAATTATTTTTGCGGTTGAACTTCAACGTCACGCGGCGAATTCGTGTGCACCGCTCGACTTGCGAATTGGAATAGCCACGGGGGAAACAATTCTTTTCGAAGGACAGGACTACATCGGCTCAGCGCCAAATCTTGCCGCGCGCTTGTGTGACGCAGCCGTTGGTTTGGGCGCGCTCATCCCCGCCGACCAATCCACCGATTTACCTCTCGGCATTGTCGCTCATCCGCTCAAGCCGATGAATTTGCCGGGATTCTCCGAGCCGATCGAAGTTGTGTCGTTGTCTGGCGAGCTCGCAATCGAGTTGCGCGGCGACAGCGCCGATCTATTGGCGCGCCCGATACGTTGACCGCGAACCCAGTGAGTCTTTGTTCAGTCGCTTTGACAAGTGGAGACCCTCCAACACAAATTCTGTAGCGCTAGCAATCACGGCCGGAGACTCGTCACCTTGAACAATCGAGACGACTATTTCCCTTAATGCAGGACTACCTTCAAGCATCGTCACATACTCCGCACTCGCAATGTCTTCCCCGGTGTGGGCGACCATTCCTTCATCAAAGCCGGCGATGACATCACGAATCTTTTCGCTGGTGACAAATTGTTTGTACACCTGGAGCACGGCCGCTCGCACGAGTTGGTCAAAGACCGCCGATTCCCTGCCATCCTCAACACTTTCCAATTCAATTTTCCCTGAAGAGGAAGCCGCAAGTGCCGTCAAGTCGCTCACGCGCGGGGCAACATCAACTTCCCCGGCGCGCAACGCTCGGCGCATCGAGTTGGCGGCCAGTAGCTCATAGTTGCTTACGGAGAGGCGCACGCTCACGCCACTGCGTTGATTGACATGATTGCTCGCCCGAGCCAATTGGCTAATAGTGGACACCACTTGTTCCATGAACTCGGGCATGCGGACCACCACATTGCCGACGTTTGAGCCCCTTGCCTCTTGCCTCACGATTTCGATCTCCGTTGCCACATCAAGTGGATAATGGGTGCGGATTTGGCTCCCAAATCGGTCCTTTAGCGGAGTTATTAGCCGACCGCGATTGGTGTAATCCTCTGGATTGGCCGAGGCCACCAGTAATACGTCTAACGGCAGCCTTATCTTGTACCCGCGAATTTGGATGTCGCGCTCCTCCAGAACGTTGAGCAGGCCGACCTGGATGCGTTCGGCCAGATCGGGCAATTCATTGATCGCAAAAATGCCCCGATTCGTACGCGGAACAAGGCCGTAGTGGAGGGTCAGTTCGTCACTGAGATACCGGCCCTCAGCAACCTTGATTGGGTCGACCTCGCCGATGAGGTCGGCGATCGAGGTATCCGGAGTGGCAAGTTTCTCCCCAAAACGGGTGTCCCGATGGACCCAGGAAATAGGTGTGTCATCCCCAAATTCGGCCACGGCGTCAAGCGCCATGCGCGAAACCGGAGCGTATGGATCGTCGTTGATTTCACTGCCGGCCACGATTGGCATCCATTCGTCGAGGAGTCCGGTCAGCGAGCGGATCATGCGCGTCTTTGCCTGACCTCTCTCACCTAGAAAAATAATGTCGTGGCCTGCAAGAAGTGCATTTTCCAGTTGCGGCATGACGGTGTCCTCAAAACCGAGAACTCCTTGAAACAGCGCCTGCCCGGCGGAGATTTTGTGCACCGCATTACGGCGCACCTCTTCCTTGACCGGGATCGACTCCCAGCCAGACGCTCGCAATTGACCCAAATTGGTGATCTGGGGTGGAGAATTCGTTACGGAGTCGACCATCACGTGACGATACCTCGGACGCTCCGGCCACACAGGACCCAAACATTAAAGTTGACAAAACTGGTCGGGTTTGATTGAATGAACAGCCCCACCCGCTACGTCACCTTTGGAGAACCTTTATGCCGATACGTCTTGGAGATATCGCCCCCGACTTCGTCGCCGAAACTACCGATGGCACCATTCACTTTCACGATTGGCTTGGCGACTCATGGGGTGTCCTATTTAGTCATCCAAAGGATTTCACACCGGTGTGCACAACCGAACTTGGTTATGTCGCCAAGATCAAACCGGAGTTTGACAAGCGCAATGTCAAGGTGATCGGACTTTCCGTGGACAGCGTTGACTCGCATAAGAAATGGGAAGGCGACATCGAAGAAACACAAGGGACAAAGGTGAACTTTCCAATGATCGGAGATTCCGATCGCAAGGTGAGCAATCTGTACGACATGATTCACCCAAATGCAAACGACACGCTTACGGTTCGAAGCGTCTTTGTCATTGGTCCGGATAAAAAAGTAAAACTCTCGATTACATATCCGGCGTCAACAGGGCGCAATTTCGAGGAAATCTTGCGGGTCATCGATTCACTCCAACTAACAGCAAAATACAAAGTCGCCACCCCTGCCAATTGGAAGAACGGACAAGATGTCATCATCGGTGGAACAGTGACCGACGAGGAGGCAAAGACACTCTTCCCCGCCGGCTGGAAAACCGTCAAACCGTATTTGCGGGTGTTGCCGCAACCGAAGGGTTAGGGATTTCACCACTTACACTGGCACGATGATTTCTATCATCGATGCGGCGGTAGCCGTCAATGCCATAAAAACCTATGGTGAAGGCGATAGCGAAGTACGTGCCCTCGACGGCGTGAGCATTCAATTCGTCAAAGGTAAATTCAGCGCGATCATGGGTCCGAGTGGCTCGGGCAAGTCGACGCTGATGCATTGCCTAGCGGGTCTAGATTCGCTCACCGCGGGAAGCGTGTCGATCGCCGGAACCGAACTGGCGCCACTCAATGACAAGGCTCTCACTTCACTGCGTCGAGATCAGATTGGTTTTGTGTTTCAGGCATTCAATCTGATACCGACTCTCAATGCATACGAAAACATCGTGCTTCCGCTTTCATTGGGCGGAAAGTCGGGTGACGAAGCGTGGATCAACCAGGTCATCGAGACGATTGGACTAGGAGATCGACTCAAACATCGTCCAAGTGAATTGTCTGGTGGTCAACAGCAACGCGTCGCCATCGCGAGGGCGCTGGCCAGCAAACCGGAAATTATTTTTGCCGACGAACCGACCGGCAATCTCGACTCCAAGACGGGTGGCGAAGTATTGAACTTTATGCGCCAGGCCGTAACAAATCTTGGTCAAACGATCGTCATGGTGACACACGATGCCGTGGCGGCAAGTTATGCCGACATCATCGTGTTTCTCAAGGACGGAAAAATTGCAGGACAAATGACCGAACCAACTCCGGATCGCGTACTGGATTATCTCAAACACCTCGGAGAATAATTTCCGTGCTTTTCCTATCGCTCAAAATGTCTTTGGCCCGCAAGGGCCGACTGTTTCTAACGTCGCTGGCGATCATCCTCGGCACCGCGTTTCTGTCTGGCACATTCATCTTTTCCGACACGCTAAATCGAACCTTCGACCAGCTATTTGCCGGCGTCTACAAGGATGTGGATGCCTATGTCCGGTCCTCCAATTTTGTCGAGGTTCAATTTGGCGGCGAGCAGCGAGCCAGAATCCCGATTGCCGAACTTGCCACCGTGCGAGATGTTCCTGGTGTAGTCGATGCCGTCGGCGCTATTTCGGCATATGCCCGAATCATCAACAAGGACGGCTCGCCGCTCGGTAGCGACAATGGTCCTCCCAATTTTGGCGCAATCGTAAGTGAAAGTTTTTCCGGATTGTGGAGTGTCGACTCTGGTCGTCTACCTCACGGCCCGACAGAAATGATGATGGACAAATGGTCTGCGAAAAAGGGCAAGTTCGCGGTTGGCGACACCGTGCGCGTCAACGCCCAATCGGGTAGTCGAGAATTTGCTCTCGTTGGAATTGCCACTTTTGGCAACGTGAGTTCGCCCGGCGGAGCGACGTTTGCCCTGTTCGACCAACCGACCGCATCAGAGTTTTTGCTCGCTCCCGGGTATGTCGATGCATTTCTCGTCAAGAGCGATGGATCGCTGACCGATGCCGAACTTGCTGCAAAAATTGAGTCGACGTTACCCGCTTCGGGAAAGTTGGAGACTCTTACCGGCGCCGAAATTACGAAGGAAGAACAGGACCTCATCGGAGAGGCCCTCGGCTTTCTCTCCACCTTTCTCACCGCATTTTCACTCATTGCACTTGGAATCGGTTGTTTTGTTATCTACAACGTCTTTTCCATTACGGCCGCTCAGCGATTACGCGAAAATGCGCTGTTGCGAGCAATCGGTGCCAGTCGTCGCCAAATTACGAGGGCACTTCTCGTCGAATCGCTTGTTATCGGTCTACTCGGATCGATACTCGGATTTTTTGCCGGCATCGGACTTTCGCGGGGACTAAGCGCATTGCTCGGAGCAGTTGGATTCGAGATACCAGCAAGCGGGTTAAGTATCGAATTTCGGACCGTCATGATCACGATCATTGTCGGGGTTGCTGTAACTGTGCTGTCGGCGATTCTGCCCGCACGGCGGGCCGGCAAAGTGCCACCTTTGGCGGCGCTTCGCGATACGGCAATCGAGACAACCGGAAGCAATAGAACAAGGTTCACAGTTGGTTTGGTCGTCCTCGCCTTGGGTGCCGCGGCACTAATCGCCGCTGGGGCTGGTGCCAATATTGCGTTTCTTGGGTTTGGCGTTCTGTTTGTGTTCGCCGGTGTGCTCGTCGTCGGCCCTGGTGTGGCGAGACCGATTGCGTTATGGATTGGTCGTCCGATTGAAAAGCTTCGGGGAGTGACCGGCGCTATGGCTCGTCAAAATGCAGCGCGAAATCCAAAACGCACGGCAAGGACGGCAGCGCCGGTCCTCATTGGCGTCGCTCTTGTCACCGCTTTTACCGCATTTGCGTCAAGCGTAAAAGCAGAAATTCGGGACACGATTGGAAGTCAGTTTCGAGGCGATTATGTCGTAAGCGCACCGAACAACGGCTTTGGCGGATTGAATCCGACACTTGTTGACGAACTGGGAAGTATGCCTCAGGTTGGTCAGGCGACCGCGCTCGGATACGCGACGATCAAAATAAATGGCAAAGGCGAATTCGTCCAAGTCATCGATCCCCAAACTTCGGCAGGACTTTTTGAAATTGAAATGGTCCAGAACACACAGCAATCGTTGACACCGAATGGAATCCTTGTCAGCGAAAGTCGCGCCAATTCGAGAGGTTGGACAATTGGTTCGAAAATTGAACTCACGATGGTCGATGGAACCACCAAGGAACTCGAGATGCAGGGAACATTCAAGCCCAGCGGGTTCTTTAGCCCATACTTTCTTGACCGCCAAGTGTTTATTGGATCAAACAATTCATACTTTGACTCGGTGATCTATTTGAAATTGAAAGACGGAGTTAGCGTCACCGAAGCCCATGACCCACTTGCCGCCGCCACGACCGACAAAGGATTGGGTGAATTACAAAGCAGAGATGAATTTATCGACGCTCAGTCTGGGCAGGTGAATCAGATTCTTGGTCTCATCTACGGACTGCTTGCGTTGTCGGTCATCATTGCCATCGTAGGGATAGTCATCACTTTGCTTCTCTCGGTATTTGAGCGCAAGAGGGAAATCGGTTTACTCCGCGCAATCGGGATGACCCGTAAGCAAGTTCGATCCACGGTGCGTTGGGAAAGCGTGATTACCTCAATGATCGGTGCGGTCGTCGGAGTCGTGCTTGGAATATTGATGGGCGTCATTCTCATGGCGGTTCTCGCCGATAACGGAGTCTCTGCGTTCCGATTGTCGATTGGTAGCACCCTCGTCATTCTTGTGTTGTCATTCATCATCGGCGTGCTCGCCGCCGTTTATCCTGCTCGTCGTGCAACGAAAATCGAAATAATTCAGGCCATCGCCACGATGTAGCCCGCAGCGTTTAGTCTGCGAAGAAATTTGAGTCGGAAGTGCGGGTGAATTCTTTCGACGGATCGCGTTCGATATATACCGGCGTGAAATTTGGGCGCATGAGTGGTTGGTGAATGATTTGGCAATTCGGGCACCAATACAACACACGGTGCGCTTCGCCGTGGTGCGTCACCTTGATGACATCTCCGCAGCGTTGGCAATGCTTCCCCTGTCGCCCATACACCGCAAGACTTCCGCTAAATTCCTCGGCGGTTTCATGGGGCGTGTGATCGCGGTTGGCCAAGATTATTTCCGACGCCAGCATGACCATTTCACGACATTCTCCCCGTTTCAGAGAACCGACGTGCGCCCAAGGATGAATCTCACACGCCCACAGGAGTTCGCAGCGGTAGACATTGCCGATGCCGCTCATCACTCGCTGGTCAAGTAAAACGTCTGCAATCGGTGTATCGCGTTCTGGATAATTCATGATCCGATCGACACACTCTTCTAAATCGGCATCGGAACGGGTCAAATCAGGGCCGCGACGGCCGAGAATCGGATGCCGCCGCGGATCGAAGTCTCTGTAAGTTTCGACAATCGCGGCATTGAAACAAACCACGATCCAGTCGGATACGACGATGACAACACTGGCGCGGTCCTTTGGTTTCTTCCACCGTTCGCCCGCTCGATACAGATCCCACGAACCAAACATGCGCAAGTGAGTGTGAAGCACGACGCCGTCATCCCAGATAATTTCGACGTTTTTTCCATGGCTACGTACTTCTTCAACCACACGGCCAACAGATGGGCGAATGCCTACAAGATTCGGAGCCTCGAAACGAAACAGTTCCTTGCCTAGGAGCGCCGTTCGTAGCGCAACAGCACTGCGATAAATGTTTGCTGCATCTCGCACAACAGAAGATTATTCCACCAAAAGTTGCTAACTGTGGGATGACCACTATGTTGATAAACGTGTCGTCGCCTTCAGAATCTGATCCATCGAAGGTGCCGTCGGTGCCTCAATCAAGTGAACAGGCCATGGTCCGCCGAGCGACTCAGCGTTATGGAACGGTCGGCGCATTGTTGGCCGGAGGAATGGTCGTATTCGATCGTCTACTTGGCCGAAAGCCACGCGAGGAAGCGGCCGTTGTCATCGAAGCATCGGGGGAACCGGGAAATATTGACGATGACGGAATCACGCTGATTCTCAATGAGACAACGACCGTGATTTCGCCCGCTCCATATGCCCGGGCACAACGATCACGGCGGGTTCGCCGCCGTCGTCGAATTCAGGGCAACTGACCGACCGAAGCTAGGGCCAGCCGAATAAGTCGGTCGTGGCCACTGGTCATTTCATTGCGCATTTGCTCGCTCACCGATTGTTCCGGTGTGAACCAACCAAGATCTAGGGACTGTTGGCTTGGCTGGCAGTCGCCGACAACGGGGACGACAAAGGCCAGACTCACCGCATGATGCCGCGGGTCGTGGAATCCACTTATCGATGGATCCGGAAAGTATTCGACAATGGTGAACGGCGCCGGTTGGGGTGGAATTTGGGGCAGCGCGAGCGGGCCGAGATCCTTCTCCAAGTGCCTGAGCAAAGCCTGCCGAATTCGTTCACCGAGCAGGACACGCCCAGAAACAATCGTCCGGCTAATTGTCCCATCCGGCGCTTGACGTAGCAGCATGCCCACATGGGTGACGTTTCCTTGATCGTCGACACGAACCGGTACCGCATCTACATATACAAGGGGCACCTGACCGCGAACGGATTCGAGTTGGTGAGGATCCAACCAATTTGTACGCACGTCAATGTTGTCGGTCATTGCCAATTTCCGGCGATGTATTTGGTTTCCAGAAAGGCGAGTAAGCCATCGTGGCCGCCTTCGCGTCCGACTCCCGATGCCTTGACGCCGCCAAACGGAGCGGCGGGATCCGATACCAGCCCGCGATTTAGCCCGACCATGCCGGTTTCAAGTACCTCGGCAAGGCGCATTCCCTTGCCGATATCGCGCGTGTATATGTACGACACCAATCCATGTTCGACATTGTTGGCATTGTGGCGAAGGACTTCCTCATCATCAAATGCGACGATCGGCGCGACGGGACCGAACACCTCATCGTCCAAGATCGCGGCGTCGGCAGATACATCGGCAAGTACGGTCGCCGCAAAACCGAATGAGCCGTCAGTGGACGGAGATCCGCCACACATCACTTTGGCGCCATTGCTCACCGCATCATTGACCAGGGTCGTGACCCGCTGTTGTTGGGCCTTGGAGACGAGCGGACCAAGCGTGGTCGAGGGGTCCATACCGTCGCCGAGTTTCAACGCCGACATCCGCGCGGTGAACTTGTCGGTGAATTCGCTCAACACTTTTGATTGAACATAAAAGCGATTGGCGGCCGTACATGCAGCACCCCCGTTCCGCATCTTGGCGATCATTGCTCCGTCGACCGCGGCGTTTATGTCGGCATCGTCATACACAACGAACGGAGCGTTACCGCCAAGTTCCATCGAACAATTGATGATCCGAGGTGCGGCCTGAGCCAACAAGACCGCTCCAACCTGAGTTGAGCCTGTGAAACTCAGTTTGCGCACCCGCCCGGAATTGAGCATTGCCTTGACGGCTTCGCTTGGCGGATCTGGAATCACCACGTTGACGACGCCCGGCGAAAGTCCCGCTCGTTGCAATATGTCTGCGATCGCCAATGCCGTCAGCGGAGTGTCGTGTGCAGGTTTGAGAACAACGGTGCAACCGGCGGCCAGCGCTGGTCCAATTTTGCGCGTCGCCATCGCCGCCGGAAAATTCCATGGTGTGGCAAGTAGTGCTACACCAATTGGTTGGCGCATAACCAACAACCAGTTTGCGCCGCTGGGGGCACGACGATAGTCGCCGTCGATCCGCACGGCCTCCTCACTAAACCAACGAAAAAACTCGGCAGCGTAGGCAACTTCGCTGCGCGCGTCGCTGAGCACCTTGCCGTTTTCGAGAGTGATGAGCCTGGCCAACTCTTCCTGCTCGGCGATCATGATTTCAAATGCCTTGCGCAAGATTTCCGCCCGTTGGCGGGGTGCGGTCGCTTTCCACAATGGGAAAGCGTCGTGCGCAGCGTCAACGGCTGTCAGACATTCGGCAATAGTTGCATTCGAGACCTGAGCAATTGACTTGCCGGTCATCGGATTGAGCACATCAAAGGTCGACGAAGACTGCACCCACTCCCCGCCGATGTACGACGATGTCCGCACGCTTGTGCCGCTCAAAATAGTCGCCTAATTCTTGGCCAGATCCACACCGGCGATTGTCTTGATCCGCTCGCGCAAAAACTCGAACGCGGTCTTGTCTTCGGCAATCACGACGTCGTCGGCCGGATGCAGAAACAAAGGTGTCGAAAGACGCGATCGCTTTGCCGACTCACCAACCGGGTTGGTTACCTGATGTGTCGTACTTGGGTAATAGCCCGCGCTGGCAAATTTGAGCATGTCGCCGGCATTAACTGCCACACTGCCCGGATCACACGGTACGTCGTGCCACTTGCCGTCCACATCGCGCACCTGCAATCCCGGTTCATTGGCGGCCGGCAGAACGGTGAGCAAATTGATGTCTTCGTGGGCCGCCGCGCGAACCGAACCTTCCGGCTCGTCACCCCGAAGCGGCGGGTAGTGCAAGATTCGCAGCAACGTTCGGCGGGTGCCAGCGATCATCTGGGATAGTGGAATGGAGAAAGTCTTCGTGATCTCGCTGGGAGTATTGGCTTCTACCCAACCAAGCAACTCAACGCCCAACGACAATCCTGCTTCGTAAACGGCGACGGCACTGGCAGACACGTCCGCTGGCTGGCGTCCCCACGGATACCAATGGAAGTACTCCTTTATATCCGGGACGTCAGCCCCTAAAGCAGTTTCGGATTCTTCGAGTGGTCGATAACCATCCTGATCGTGTTCTCCCGGAAGGAATTCCCACTTACGCTCAGACTTGAAAAATGCAAGCCATTCGCGGTGCAGCCTCTGCACCAGGTCGTAGTCGATCGGATGATTAATGACAACGGCAAAGCCGGTGGTGCGCAGTGATTCGGTAAAACGCGCAGGGGCATCTGACGCGCGATAGTCAACTACGGCTACATCCATACCTTCACCCTATTCAACCGCCAGCCAACGAAATCAACACCGCCGACGAGAAACAGTTCAGATTTATATCGATTCATTGTCTACTGTTGCACGGTGCATATCAAGCGGACGATCCTTCTCCTGCAAGTTGCCATTGGTGTATTGGCCGCCGGCTATGGAGTCATGTTCACGATGCTCGACGATTGGCGCGACCAATACGGAATCCACGAAACGGGCCTTGGTTTCATCGTCGCGGTTGGGTTCTTTACCTCATTCGTCGCCCAACTTACGATCGCGCCTTTGGCCGACAAGGGATTTTCTCGTCGGCTCATGACGTTAGGACTTATTGCCAACGTCATCGGTGCGTTGGCGATGGCCCAGGGGTCGACGATGAATACATTCATATTCGGTCGGTTCCTGATGGGCATGGGTGCCGGCATGGCGATCCCGGCCATCAAGCGCATCGTGGTTGTCGCGGATCCAGAACACTTGGGCGAAAATATGGGCAGAGGGCTTTCGATCGAAGTTGGCGGATTCGCGGTGGGACCAATCATCTCGGCGCTCACCGTTGGCACCTTCGGCTTGGCTGCGCCGTTTCTCATTATTGCGACCGTGCTTGCAGTTATGGCAATCACCATCTGGCGAATTCAGATTCATGAGACGCCGGTTGAAGATCGCACAACGGAACGCTTCGCCATCGATCTGCTTAAAATCCGGCCGTTGCTTGGTGCGATCATGATTGGCCTGGCGTTGTATCTCATGATCGGAACATTTGATCCGCTGTGGGTGGTGATGATGGACGATCTTCAGGCGCCAAACTGGGTTGCCAATGCCGGTATTTCCATTTTTGGCTTGCCGTTCATTTTGTTCGGAACCCAGGGTGGACGCATCGCCCAGCGTTACGGCCCGTTCCGCGTAAGCGCACTCGGATTAATAGTCGGCGCCGGATACATGACGACGTATGGATTGCTTGGCAAACCGTATCTCATGCTTGGTTTTGGCATCAGCCAATCGATTGTCGATTCACTTACTGTCACCGGAACGGGAATTGCCGTCGCTCAAGTTTCTCCCGTCGAACGTCAGGCAGGCGCATCCGGTTTGCTCGGTGGATTGCAAACGCTGACCGGAGGAATCGCCGCGACTCTGGCCGGCGTCACGTACGAACACTTTGGTCGGGCGACTGCATTTGGCGCGACCGCGGTGGTGATGGTGCTCATGGTTACAACGGGTTGCATCCTCGCCGGGCCAAAGTGGATGCGCAGACCGACCAATAGTGCGATTATTTTGACGCATCAATAGATTTGGCCTATGGAATTTCGATATCTCGGAAATAGTGGGCTAAAAGTATCGGCAATCAGTTACGGAAACTGGATCACGCACGGCAGTCAAATCGAAGAGCAAACGGCGGTCGCCTGCGTTCAGCGAGCGCTAGAGCTTGGAATTACCACGTTTGATACTGCGGACGTGTACGCGGGCACAAAAGCCGAAGGCGTCTTGGGTCGAGCTTTGTCCGGTGTGCGTCGTGAAGGCATCGAGATTTTTACAAAGGTGTATTGGCCGACCGGCAGAGGTCAAAACAATCGCGGGCTATCGCGAAAGCACATCTCCGAGGGAATAAACGGCTCGCTGAAGCGACTCGGAACCGACTACGTCGATCTCTATCAGGCGCATCGATTCGATGTGGAGACGCCACTCGAAGAGACGATGCTCGCCTTTGCCGACGTCGTCCGACAGGGAAAGGCGCTATATATCGGAGTATCCGAATGGACTGCCGATCAGATCACCCGTGGCGCGAATCTTGCTCGTGAATTGGACGTGCCATTTATCTCCAGCCAGCCGCAGTATTCAATGCTGTGGCGCGTGATCGAAGCAGAGGTGATCCCGGCCTGCGAACACGAAGGATTGTCGCAAATCGTTTGGTCGCCGTTAGCCCAAGGCGTTTTGACCGGCAAGTACCTGCCCGGTCAACCACCCCCACCAAGTTCGCGGGCCACCGATGAACTCGGTGGCAAGAACATGATTTCCAGGTGGATGACCGACGAGGTGCTAACCAAAGTTCAAAACCTTCGACCTTTGGCAGATCAGGCAGGTTTGACGATGGCCCAACTCGCAGTCGCCTGGGTGTTGCAAAACAAAAATGTAGCCTCTGCAATCGTCGGCGCTTCAAAGCCAGAGCAACTTGACGACAATGTGAGCGCCGCCTCGGTCAAACTCGATTCCGGGTTGATGAAGGCAATTGACGCTGCGCTTGCGGGCGTGATTGTTACCGATCCACGTAGGACAGAATCACCTACTACGCGGCCGTAATTATTAGCTCTCTACGGCCCTGAAAATACGCCGCCGCGTTCAGTGCCTTTGATCGGAGCGGCATCACCTTCATAACGGGATAGTTCGGCGCGACCGACGACGTGCCAGTGCACCTCGTCGGGCCCATCGGCAAGTCGCAGAGTGCGTTGACTCGTGTACATCCGCGCCAATGGTGTCCACTGCGATACACCAGTGGCGCCATGCATTTGAATTGCTTCGTCGATGATCTTGCACACTCGCTCCGGCACCATCGCTTTTACTGCACTGACCCACACTCGAGCCTCAACATTGCCCATCGTGTCCATCGCCTTTGCGGCGCGCAAAACCATCAAACGCATGGCCTCGATTTCGATGCGAGCCTTAGCAATAACTTCGGTGTTCTTGCCCAACCTGGCGATTGGTTTGCCAAACGCTTCACGCGTCAATCCGCGCCGAACCATCAACTCGAGTGCGCGCTCGGCAGCGCCAACCGAGCGCATGCAATGGTGGATGCGTCCCGGCCCTAACCGAACTTGAGAAATCTCAAAGCCACGCCCTTCGCCAAGCAACATATTTGACGCTGGCACGCGAACATCGGTGAACTTTAGGTGCATGTGACCATGAGGGGCGTCGTCCTCGCCGAACACATGCATCGGCCCAAGAACTTTCACCCCTGGAGTGTCCATTGGTACGAGTATCTGTGATTGCCGTTTGTGCGGCGGACCATCTGGGCTGGTTTGGACCATGCAGATCATGATCTTGCAGCGCGGGTCGCCGGCACCCGAGATGTAGTACTTCTCACCGTTGATCACCCATTCGTCACCGTCGAGTACGGCACGACAGCGAATGTTTTTGGCATCCGAGGACGCGACATCCGGTTCGGTCATCGCAAATGCCGAGCGAATTTCTCCGGCCAGCAGTGGCTCGAGCCACTTCTTCTTCTGCTCTGGGGTACCTACGCGTTCGAGAACTTCCATGTTCCCCGTATCTGGTGCACTGCAGTTCAAACATTCGGAAGCAAGCGGGCTCTTACCCAACTCATTGGCGATATATGCGTAATCAAGATTGGACAATCCCTCGCCCGTTTCGGCGTTGGGCAGAAAGAAGTTCCACAAACCAATGGATTTTGCCTTCTTCTTCACCGAGTTCAGCAACTCCAGTTGTCCCTCGCCATAACCCCAATGATCTTCACGATTTTCGCCTAGCCGATAAAACTCGGCGGTAATTGGTTCGACCTCCTTGGCAATGAATAACTTCACCGCTTCGTACAACGGAACGGACTTTGGCGACATTGCCAGATTCATTGCATCGTCGGTGGTGATACCTGAGTGCATTCCCGGTGCCGGCATGCGCTCAGGCTAGTGCCGACGTCAGATCAGGTGCTCTCTGGAGGTTGGAAAGACGACGATAGCTGTCAAATCCCTAGATGCAGACGCAGCGCCGCATCGAGTTGCTCCTGCACCTCTGCAGACAAGCGACCAATGCGATCACCGATACGTGAAATCGAAACTGAACGAATCTGCTCGGCCTGAGCCTTGGAGTCAATCCGAAGTCCAGACACTTTCCGAGGCAGTCGCACCTGGAACGGATAAACCTTCTTGACATTCGATGTGATTGGTACAACGGTGACGATGCCTCGACTCAATGCTGCGCTCGTTGCATTTAATGTGTCGTTACTGACCACCACCGCCGGCCGCAGCTTTGCGACTTCACCATGCCGCGATTTTCCAAAGTTCACGTAGCGAATCTCGCCGCGAAGCACTATTTTTCCCAAACGGTTTGATCGAGTGATTCCCAATCCGCAGACTCTTCGCTTGCGTGCCATTCTGCAAAGGCCTCGTCATACATTTTTCCTAAGTCGGCCGTTCTCAGCAGTCTCAGTGCCCTCGCCACAACGGCCGATCGTGACGCATAGGTTCCACTTTCGACACAAGAATCAAGAAACTCGCAATCGAGGTCAGGGAGACTCACGCTCAATTTCATGTTCAAATGCTACCGTCTTCCTACCGTAGTAGCAATGCCGTGTCTCGCTCCTGGTGGTTGAGATATATAACTACTCCAAGAATGGTGGCAAGAAAGATCGCAGTGGTATCAACCGTTCCGAGTCCGAGGCCCCCAGAAGCTCGTGGTTGAGAGAGGTAATCACCCATTGAGGCACCAAGCGGACGGGTCAAAATATAGGCGAGCCAGAACGCGGGAATCGAATTTAGTTTGAATCGATAATGAGCGATGGAGATGATACCGATCACAATTGCAAAGACGAGGGCGGATCTCCAATATCCAATGTTGATGCGTTCAGCCACTAGGTCACCTGCGGCGGTTCCGAGGGCAAAGGTGAACAAGATTGCAAGCCAATAAAATGCTTCTCGTTTGCTTGTCACGATGCTGTGAATTGACAAGGTTCGCTCGCTCACAAACCAGGCCGCAAACGTGGCAGCCAACGCAATTGCAAATACCGTTGTACTAACTGGAAGGCTGACCCCAAGATTGTCGACGAGATTGTCGGTAATGAGAGTTCCAACGATGCTGAGCAGGACTACGGCCGGCCAATAAATGGCAGGAACATATTTCCGTGATCGAAATTGAAACACCAGCACCGCAATCAGAGCCGAGGCGACGATATACGTGGTATTAGTTGTTCCCAAATTTAGATTTGTGGAAAGAAAGTCGGCCGCCGTTTCCCCAACCGTGGTCGCAAGAACCTTGACCAGCCAGAAATAGAACGTAACTTCGGGGACCTTGTTGAGCATCGCGCCCAGGTCGGTCCTGCGATTTGAATCGGAGTGCGCCATTTATTTACCTCATTGGTTTGGAGAATGTAACTATGAATGTGGCGCCCGGGTTGTTATCAGTAATCACAACCGTCGCGTCATGAATGCGCGCGATGCTCGCCACCATCGCCAGACCAAGACCGAATCCGCCTTCACCACGACCGCGACCATCGTCAATTCGTTCGAATCGATCGAAAATACGTTCTCTATCCTCCGGCGCAATGCCCGTTCCATCATCGGAAACTGTGAGGATGACGTTGAAATCCGTCTCCGCAAGTCCGAGCGACACTTCCGAAACGCAATGGCGAACGGCGTTATCCACAAGATTGGTGACAAGTCGTTCCAATTGTCGTCTATCCGCTCGCACTTGACCGGCCGAGACACGACCGACTCTGATCGCGTGCTGTGTCGTAATTCGAGTCCGTTGCACGACGTCAAAAATCACATCATCAAGATCGACGATTCCCTTTGGAGCATCGCGTGATTCCGATATTTGTGCAACGTCAAGAAGGTCATCAACAAGCAGTTGAAGCCGAATCGTCTCCGATAACAGTTGCTCACGGGTATTTCCGCTATCGATTTCCGACGCATTCGGGCGGGCTACTTCCAATTGGGCCCGCAGGGATGCGAGCGGGCTTCGCAGCTCGTGGCTGGCGTTTTCCACAAACTGGTTTTGAAGTCGTTGCGCCTGCTCGATCCGGTCAATGAGATCGTTCATGGTCACGGCGAGTCGTCGGACTTCGTCCTTAGGTTGCGGAACGGTCACTCGTTCAAACAATTTGTCGGCTGTCATCGATTCGACATCTCGTCGCATGGTCTCAATTGGTCGGAGCGCGCGAGTTGTGGTGAGCCAGGTAATCAATCCAACAATGAGAACTAACAGAGGCAGTCCGAGTACCAGAAGAGCGGTAAGGCTTCGCACCGACTCGTCAACCGCATCAAGGCTGTAGCCGACATAGATCGTGTAGTTACCGACATATGAATCGGCGCGACGAGCGACAATTCGAAACGAATTGTCCGCAATTGGAACACTTTCTGCGGTGAAATGGAGATAGCCGACTAAGGGTGCGATCCGGTTGAAGAGCGCTGTTTCGCCATCAATATTGCTTGACGAAGCAACGACTTTGCCGGATTGATCAAGAATTTGGATGAGGTTTTCTTCTTCTCGTGGAACGGTGAGATCGGACGGCAGAGTTCCCGCCAACAGGGTCGCAGCAATATCGTCTGCGCGTAGTTCGGCGCTACTGGTCAGTCCGTCAGTCAATGAAGTTCGATGACTACGAACGAGCCACGCTCCGCCAAGTGAGAGGGTGATTGCGACAATGACACAGGCCGACATCACCATCCGAGTTCTTACTTGCAGATGCATCGAACTTCTCATCGTGGATCGCTGGTCAGGCGGTAGCCAGCGCCACGAACTGTTTCGATACCGCACTTGCGCGAGGAACACTCAAGTTTTCGACGCAGTCTCCCGATATACACCTCGACAATGTTCGGATCGCCGTCGAAGGTGGTATCCCAGAGGTCGTCCAACAAGTCGGTCTTGGTGACTACCTGTTCTCCATGCTGCGCCAAATACTCAAGCAATGCAAACTCGCGAGCCGTAAGTTCCACTCTCTCGCCCGAGTGGGTGACTCGGCGGGTTAATGGATCAACCACAAGATCACCAACCTCGAGCGGCATCGCATTTCGAAGTCGATCACTTCGGCGGGCAAGCGCCCGAACATGGGCGAGCAAAACCACAAATGAAAACGGCTTGGTCAGATAGTCGTCGGCTCCCGTATCTAGAGCTTCAGCATGGTCATACTCGCCATGCTTGGCGGTGAGCATGAGAATCGGAGTCCAATTTCCTGCCTCGCGGATACTGCTACAAACCTTGAAGCCATTGATTTTTGGCAGGAGAATGTCGAGAAGAATCACGTCGTAGGTATTGGCGAGTGCCTTATCAAGCCCGACCGATCCGTCGCGAGCAATGTCGACATGGAACCCCTCGGCCTTAAAACCAGTTTGTAAAGCGTCTCCAAGAGCCACTTCGTCTTCGACAATTAGTACTCTCGTTCCCTCCATGCCTCTATGTTCTCAGCATTTGACGGGAAACATCCATCGCCAACCTGAATATGCGTTCAGTTGTTCAGGTTGCTGACAGGTCGGTCCTGACACACTCACATCGTCGCTCACACAACCCGTGCGAAGACACAACATAGAAGGAGATACCTACATGAATTCACGCAAGTACCTCATTTCAGTGGGGTTGGCGATTGGGGCAGCATTCGGTGCCGCCGGCATCGCGGCCGCAACCTCAAATCCGTCAAACATTCAGGCGCCAGTGGTGCAAACACAAACCACCGCAAACACGTCACAGACACAAAGTGACACACCGGACGCTGTTGAGACAGAGACCGCAGGCGACACCCCGGACGGAGTTGAGACACAAGACGAATCGGACTCCAGCGTTGAGGTCGATGGCGTCGATTGTGTAGACGGAATCGTCGCAGCCACCGGAGCAGAGTGTGATGGTGGACCATCGGCCAACTCAACCGGTGACGAAAACCAAGCCGACGACGGTGACGTTGAAACCAACGACGACGGTGCAAATGAATCAGGAACAAACGGCGGCTAACGAGTACTTCCGCACGTAAGCCCCAAACGCGTCCGCTTCGACCCTTGTCGAGGCGGGCGCGTTTGCCGTTACCCTTCGCTAAGGATGACCAGCGGGATTTCGCGCGTCGTTTTCGTTTGGTACCCGGCGTAACCCTTGTATCTCGCGGTGACTTGTGGCCACATACGTTCTCGCTCACTTGCGGTAGCGACTCTTGCCGTCATTTTCTTCTTTGGTTGACCGGCGTAAGCCACTTCCACCTGTGGATTGTCGCGCAGGTTCAAAAACCAGGCTGGGTGAAAATCATCTCCCCCACGTGAAGCGACGATCACAATTGCATTGTTTTCTTGCAACGGTGAGGTGAGCATGACCTTATGCGGCAAGCCACTCTTGCGTCCCTTGGTGGTGAGTTCGAGTACAGGCATCTTGCCTAGGCTCCAGCCCACTTTTCCTCGCGTGATTCCCTGAACCAGGCGGTGAATTGTGTTCATAGTTTTCAATCGATTGTTACTTGGCATAATTCTCCTTCACTAGTGATTTGTAATTAATTGATTTGACGATCTCTTCCCTGCCAGTACGGTTCTCGCAGTTTGAACTTTTGTAGCTTGCCGGTGGCGGTCCGTGACAATTCGGTCCGGAACTCCACCTTCTTTGGGCACTTGTAACCGGCGAGTCGTGTCTTGGCGTATTTCACCACTTCGTCTTCACTGAGATTGGATTCTGGAGTCTTGACCACAAGCGCCAGTACCAGCTCGCCCCATTTTTCGTCTGGGATACCGATGACTGCTACTTCGGCGACGTTGGGGTGAGAAAAGATTGCATCCTCCACTTCGATCGAGCTGATGTTTTCGCCGCCGGAGATGATCACATCCTTCTTGCGATCCGAGATCGTTAGAAAGTGATCGTCGCCAATCGCACCACCATCACCGGTGTGAAACCATCCGTTGGCGATCGCCCTGGTGGTCTCCTCTGGCTGATTCCAATATCCCTCCATCACCACATTGCTCCGGGCGAAAATCTCACCATGCTCATCGACCATTGTTTCGACACCGAGTGCGGGTCCACCGGCCGAGCCCAATTTGGCCGCCTGATCCGATGGAGACAACATGTCAAATTCAGCCCTCATCCGGTTGATGGTGAGAAGTGGCGCAGTTTCGGTAAGCCCATAAATCTGTACAAACTCCCAGCCCAGTTCGGATCTCACTCGCTCAATGGTTCGGGTCGGGGGTGCTGCTCCGGCCACGACAATTCGCATTCGACCTCGTCCGGGAATTTCTCCCGACCAGGTTACGGCGGCATCGAGTATCGCATTTGCTACAGCCGGTGCCCCACACATCAATGTCACATCGTGCCTCTCAACCCGTCGGAGTATTTCGGCGCCGTCAACCTTTCTCAAAATGATGTGCTTGCCGCCCATTGCCGTGATGGCATACACCATTCCCCAACCGTTGCAATGAAATTGGGGCAACGTATGCAGATACACATCACGGTCATTCACACCCATGTGCCACCCAAATGTTGCGGCATTCAACCACAGACCGCGATGAGTGAGTTGCACACCTTTTGGTCGCGCGGTTGTCCCACTCGTGTAGTTAATTGTGGCGGTAGCGTCCTCGTCCGGCGACCAATCTCTTGGTTCAACGTCGTGGCGATAGAGAATTTCGTCCGACTCCTGACCGATGATAAATCGATGCTTGGCAGTCACTCCGGCAAGTGCGTCATTGAGCTCGGGATCGACGAGTAACACATCGGCTCCCGAATGCTCGACGATATAGGAGATTTCGTTGGCGACGAGTCGGAAATTAATCGGTACCAGAATGCGTCCAGACCCGCTCACACCAAAGAAACTGGTGAGCAGTCGCGCAGAGTTCTGACTCACGATCGCCACGCGCGCGCCTTGGGGAACACCGATTTTGTCCAAGCCAGCTGCTTGGGCCCGAGCGAGTCGCGCCATCTGCAAGTACGTCTGCGATCCCCACGACTTGGCTGGCTGGTCTGGTTCATCGACGAAGGCGACGCGATCCGGATAGACCTGCTCGGCCCGACGCAGATGATCAACGATGGTCAATGGAACCTTCAACGCTCACACCCCCGACGTCTTGTCCGTCGAATAGTAGTGCCAGGTCGACTAGTCGCGAAAGTGAACGGCCACCTCGCTGAAAAAGCGTTGAATCGACTCTTTACGTTGAGCAAAGGTTTCTCCGAGAGTGAAATCGGGAAGACAGAATTCGTTGAAGCCAATGCGTTGATACTCGGCAATCATCTCGGTGAGTTGTTCCGTGGTACCGACCAGTGATCGACCCTCAGGTACTTTCGCCTGCAAGGTTTCCACGGCGTTTGCGTCTTCAACTATGAATACAAGCGCCTGTGTCGTCTTGTGCAGTGATGCCTGATCGCGACCTTCCTTTTCACAAGCCACATGCAATCGTTCGACCACGGCAGGAGTGGTAGTTGGGGTACCCCACGTATTCCACGCCTGGGCAAAGCGTGCGGTGAAGCGCAACATTCGTGGGCTACCCGTTCCTACTAATAGAGGGAGCGGATTCTGCACAGGTTTCGGTTCACACGGTGCATCGGTGATCGTGAAGTATTTGCCGGCAAAGTTCACTCGAGGCTCGCTCAGCAACTTAGAAATAATTTCGATCGCTTCGCCAAAACGGCTGACCCGATCCTTTGGCTCAAGCAAATCAATTCCGTAGGCACGGTGTTCATTTACCTGCCAACCCGCGCCAATGCCAAGGGTGAGCCGGCCATTGCTCATGTGATCGATCGTCGCCGCTCTATTTGCCAGCACCGCCGGATGATTCACGGAGGTCGGTGAGACCAACGAACCGAGACGAATCCGCGGAACCGATGCGGCAAGCCCGGCGAGCACACTGAAACATTCGAGTACATCACCGCTGGCCGGTTCGCCGTCTGGCGTGTTTGGCATGTAGTGGTCGGCGTACCACATGCCATCCCAACCATCTCGTTCCAACATGTGGGCGAGTTCCTGCACTTCGGAAAACGGTCGATTCATGTTTGGCCACACGGAGAACTTCATCGTCGCCAACCTACACGTTCACTTGTAGTACCTAATACTCGTAGAGTTGCTCGGATGAAAGACCTCTTCTCTCTGCAAGGTCGAGTCGCGCTCGTTACCGGTGGCTCGCGCGGAATTGGCGCGATGATCGCGCAAGGTTTCCTTGAGCACGGTTGTTCGCGCGTCTACATAACGGCACGCAAGGCGGTTCAATGCGACGCGGCCGCAAAGGAACTTTCACAATTCGGTGAATGCATCTCGCTGCCCGGTGACATTTCGACACTCGATGGCGTCAACGTGCTTGCCGCATCAATTGCCGAACGCGAACCGAAGTTGGACATTCTCGTCAACAATGCGGGCGCGGCATGGGGTGCGGACTTCGACACATTCCCAGAAAGTGGATGGGACAAAGTGGCGGACCTGAACATGAAGACGCCGTTCTTCCTCACCCAAGCACTTGCACCACAGCTTCGTGCGGCCGGCAAGTCCGGTCACCTGGCCAAGGTCATCAACATTGCTTCCGTCGATGGAATCGCGGTGAACATGCTGGAGACATATTCGTATGCCGCCAGCAAGGCCGGACTGATCCATATGACCAAGCGCATGGCGATGCGACTGATTAAGGACAACATCTGCGTGACCGTAATTGCGCCCGGCGCATTCGCTTCAGACATGAACAGGGCAGCTCGTGATCACGCCGATCTCGTATCTCAATCCATTCCGGCAGGTCGAATTGGCACCGTCGAGGACATGGCCGGTGCGGCGATCTATCTCGCCTCGCGCGCCGGCGATTATGTGGTCGGTTCAACGCTCATCGTTGATGGTGGAGTGAGTTACGCGCGTTAGTTTGGAAGTGA
>JBDTPW010000064.1:0-31447 GCA_039932495.1 Ilumatobacteraceae bacterium | reverse complement strand
AGAACATGTCGAAAATGGATGCTGTCAAATGGCACGCTCACTGACGCGATGCTACTCAGGGCGCTGGCGAACCGTTCGGCTAGGGTCATTTTGCCTATGGTCGGCTCGCTACAAACATCGGCATCTAGGCCACGTGAGATTCGGCTGGCGGCAAACGGCATCGACTTTGTCGCACTTGAGTGCGGTACGGGTCCGTTGGCATTGTGCATGCACGGGTTTCCAGATTCTGCACATTCCTGGCGCTATCTGTTGCCAGCGCTTGCCGAAGCCGGTTTCCACGCAGTTGCGCCTTTTATGCGCGGATACTCGCCGACTTCTGTGGCGCAAAATGGCGCATACCAAACTGCGGCGTTGGCCGCTGACGCTAACGCATTGCACGACGCGCTCGGCGGTGATGACCGAGCGGTGATCATTGGTCATGACTGGGGTGCTTCGAGCGCGTACGGCGCGGCGATCGTCTCTCCCGAAAAATGGAAGCGCGTTATTGGTTTGAGCGTTCCTCCGTGGGGCGCGATCGCCAACGCATTCCTTTCCAACATCGATCAATTGCAACGGAGTTGGTACATGTTCCTGTTTCAACATCCGTTGGCGGACTTTGTTGTCTCTGCGAACAATTTTGCCTTCATCGACTTGCTGTGGAGCCAATGGTCGCCTGGGTATTCCGCGGAGTTTGATCTCCAGGAGGCCAAGAAGGCGTTAGCCGATCCAATTCATTTGCAGGCCGCGCTTGGCTACTACCGGGCAACTCTTGGAACGGGATACCGCGATCCGGCGCTAAATGATGCTCAGACCTCTATACAAGGCGATACCCCACCTCAGCCCACTCTGTATCTGCATGGTCGCAATGACGGATGTATCGGTTTGGAAGTTGCCCAAGACGCGTCGAGTCGAACGCCGACCCATAGTTTGGTTCGCATCGTCGAAGACTCAGGACACTTCCTGCATCTTGAACAACCGATGATCGTCAACGATCTCATTCTCAACTGGATCACGCAGTAGTAGGAATCGACATATGACCGCGCCGACTCTGCCAGATGGACTAGTCATTTTCGTCAAGCGGGATTGCGCCACCTGCGCCATGGTGACTCCCGTGGTCCAACGCCTCGTTGCGGAGTCAGGCGCTATTCCGTGCACCGTGTTCACGCAAGATGATCCATTATTTCCAAACGGCGTCCAACCAATCGATGACACCGATCTGGCGATGAGTTGGCATCACAACATTGAAACCGTTCCGACTTTGATTCGAGTTGAAGAAGGTCGCGAAATAGAGCGCACGGTTGGATGGGTTCGCAGCGAATGGCGATCCATAACTAGAGTGGCTGATTTAGGTAGCGAACTTGCCGAGTTCCGACCTGGGTGCGGTTCGCTCAGCGTCGATCCGAATCTCGTCGACGAATTACGGGTGCGCTACTCCGGTTCAGAATTGCACGCTCGACGAATCGAGATAGCCGAACTCGAAGACGACATGGAGGCATTGTTCGCTCGAGGTTGGACTGATGGTCTTCCCGTAGTACCGCCGACAGAGTCGAGAGTGATGCGAATGCTAAGTGGGACATCGCTTGTGCCACAGGAAATCGTGGCAATCGTTCCGCCGGATCTCGTCGAACTCACCGTCGAAAAAATAGCGATCAATGCGGTTATGGCCGGCTGTTTGCCGGAGTATTTGCCGTGGGTCATAGCCGCTGTACAAGCGGTGTGCACGGATGAGTTCAACATGCACGGAGTGTTGGCAACCACGATGCCGGTTGGTCCGGTCATTATTTGCAACGGCCCTGGAACGCGGGCGATCGGAATGAACAGCGGCGTCAATGTATTTGGGCAAGGGAACCGGGCCAATCTCACCATTGGTCGCGCGGTTCAACTGACCATTCGCAATGTCGGTGGCGGTCGCCCCGGCGAAATAGATCGTGCGGCCCACGGCATGCCAGGGAAATTGAGTTTCTGTTTTGCCGAAGACGAAGTTGGGTCGCCGTGGACATCGCTGGCGGCCTCCCGAGGACTAGACCCGAATGTAAACGCGGTAACGGTATTTGCCGGCGAAGGACCGCGCTGTGTTGTGGACCAACTGGCGCGCGACCCAGAACAACTCGCGAAATCGCTGGCCGAGTGCCTGCTCACCGTGCAACACCCGAAATTGCCCTTTGTGTTTGACGCATTGCTTGTGGTCGGTCCAGAACATGGAAGGGTCTTTGCCGAAGCGAAATGGGATCGCCAACGACTAGTCGAATTTCTTGACTCGCAATTGCAGCTTTCAGGCGTGGAGATCATTCGCGGCGCACGCGGCATGGCCGAAGGTGTTCGTGAGCAATTTCGAGACGCAACTTTGCCAAAGTTTCGACCTGGCGGAATCTTGCTTGCACACGCTGGAGGCGGGGCGGGCCTCTTCTCCGCAATCATCGGTGGTTGGACAAACGGCCCGAAGGGAAGCGACCCCGTCACTAAGGTGGTGGGCACATGACATCAACGGTTTTGGATCCAACAAACGAGCGCCAAAAAGCGACTCGCCAGCTGGTGGCGCGGCCCAAATCGCTTGACGGACTGACCGTCGGATTGCTCGATATTTCCAAAGCACGCGGCGACATTTTTCTGGATCGACTGGAAAAGCGATTGACTGAGATCGGCGCGCGAGTTAAGCGATACAGAAAGCCAACCTTTACCAAGCCGGCGCCCATTGACCTGCGTCATGAAATTGCGACGACCTGCAACGTTGTCATCGAGGCTCTCGCCGATTGAGGCAGTTGCACGTCGTGCAGTGTGCACGACATTGTTGATCTTGAATCCCGCGGCGTGCCGAGCATGTTTGTGGCTTCCCGCGAGTTCGTCGACGCGGCGACAAACCAGGCCGCATCGTTGGGTCTGCCCGAACTCAAAAGAGTATTTGTCCCCCACCCGATTCAGGACCGCACCGATGAGGAAATGATCAGTTACGCAGATGACGCCTTTGACGAAATCGTCCGTGCGGTTACGGCAACAAATACATTGAATCGCTAGCCACAATCAATCCGTCGTCCAACAACGATTGAACGACTCGCGCGGCACGATCGGGATTATCTGCAAAGCCGACGACTTTCGCAGCGCGCTCATGGCCAACACCACCTTCGTTAAGCGCTCGCATAAGTCTGCCTCGCGCCTGGCGATGCGAACCCTCGAAGCGGGCTTGCGGTTTGCTCGTACCTGCCGTGCCGGGAGCCGGATCTGGATCCGGTCCGCCGCGCCACCCGCATAAAGATCGAATTGGACACGTTGGGCACTTCGGCGAGGAAGCCGAACACACTTTTGCGCCAAAATCCATCACGATCTGATTCCACTCCCAGCCCTGCCCAACGGGCACTCGCTGATCGGCTATGACTTGCAATTCATTTCGACCGAGTTGACGATTCTCAACACGCGAAAACACTCTGGCCACGTTGGTATCTACGACTCCAATGTCGGCGCCACCAGCAAATGTCAAAACGGCGCGGGCCGTGTACGGACCAACTCCGGGAAGAGCGAGCAATTCATCCAGGGTTTGCGGAACCTGACCATCAAATTTGTCGACCATGATCTGCGCCGCTGCATGCAGGTTTCTGCACCGGCGGGGATAACCAAGGCCCTGCCACAAGACGAGTAGTTCTCCAAGTGGTGCCCGCGCGCATGCACTTGGTGTCGGAAACTTTTCAATGAACGGACCAAATTTGGTCACTACGCGATCAATTTGAGTTTGCTGCGACATCACCTCGCTGACCAAAATCGGCCATCGGTCGCGAGTTTGGCGCCACGGAAAATCACGAAGCTGTGGCACGCCCCAATTCAGTAATGGGGCGACAATGTCGGCTAGCTGTTCCAGACGTCGTGACCGTCGTACGGGCGGCTGCGGGTCGGAACGAATTCTCGTTTCCAAACCATGACTTTGCGACGAAAGTAACATACTTCCTCGCCATTTTGGTTGAAACCTTTGGTTTCTACCGTCACTACCCCACGGTCGGGTTTCGACTTGGATTCTTGGACGTCGACCACGCGGGTCTCGGCGTGAATCGTGTCGCCATGAAACGTCGGAAATTTATGTTGCAGTGTTTCCACCTCTAGGTTGGCGATTGCCGCACCACTCACATCGGGAACACTCATGCCGAGCACGAGCGAGTACACCAGATTGCCGACGACAACATTGTGACCTTGCACGCTCGTAGCCGCAAACCAATCGTTGGTATGCAACGGGTGATGATTCATCGTGATCATGCAAAATAGGTGATTGTCGGCTTCGGTGATTGTCTTACCCGGCCAGTGTCGATACACGTCGCCGATTACAAAGTCTTCCAGCGCTCGACCAAATGGTCGTTCATGTGTCGTCATGCCGCTATCACGCTACTTACTACCGTCACTCTTTGTCCTGAGATTTCTGTCAAACGGGGGTGTCGTCCGGTCTTGGGTGTTGGCCGGTGCGGTCGCTCGGCGCATACTTCTCGATCCAATCAATTTGACTGCTTCGCTGCGCCTTGGGATCCAACGCAACTTGACTGAGTGGCGCCAATCGTTCGCGCCGAGCGATTGCAAATGGCCCAACTCGCAGCGAGAGGTAGGCGAAACCGCCGATCAGGGTCGGCACCCAGTATTGGGCGATCCGATAGGTCAAGACTCCAACGGTTGCCGTGGATCGACCCAAACCGAAACCAACGAGGAGAGGAATGTAGATACCTTCGACGATCCCCAGTCCGCCAGGCGTAATCGGCACACTAGACATCACGTTGGCGATGCCGAATGAAACGATCAGTCCGTCAATAGCCACAGACCCGCCAAAGGCGCGCAGAAAAACCCACAGCGCCGCGATGTCGAATATCCAATTTGCTGTAGCCCAGACAAACACGCGCACGAGCAACACCCGTTCGCGAGCAAGTCCTTCGAGACGGTTGGCCAAATGGCGCAGCACTTCGGCGGCCCGATCTTCGTCGAGTCGCAGTCGTCGAGCAACCCATCGCAGCGCCCGCTCCGCTCTCCCCTGTCCATCCACCAAGCCAAAGATCATCGCCGCAACGATTCCCATGACGACTACGCCAACAAGTGCCGCCGCACCGTACACCGCATTGACTCCGCGGAGTGGAATCGAGACGATCAGACCGATCCATAAGATGAGATTCAGCACCACTGCCGAGCCGAGGCCGGCGGTAGCCAACGCAAAGCCGGCGTCGGGTCCAGGAATTCCCGATAACACAAGCAAGCGATAGCCGAGCGCCGAACTTGCGGCGCTCCCGCCGGGGACGATGTTGCCAACCGACTTGGTGCTCAACTGAATGCGAAACAATCGTAACACCGAAACCTTGTTTGCTTGAGGGCCAAGCGCGGTGTGGGTGAGCAGCGAGTAGCAAAATAAGGCAGCAATCTCGAGCCCGAGGCCAAGCATCAAAAGCCAGACATTGATCTGACCTAGATTTGAAACCGCGTTACGAAATCCGGGGATGAGCGGCAGCACAAAGAAGTACAGCACCGCCGCAATCAACACATACTTAAGCGCCTTAAGAGTTGAGCGCAGTCGGGAAAATTGTGTTCGACGCGTCGTGGAGGTCATCTCCGATGACCGGCCCACGGCAAGATCATCGTCCCGCCTTCATCGCTCTATCGTAGGCACACCTGCGAATGCACCTACGCCCGGTCAAACTGGCATAGTTGTTGCAATTCGTGGCGACATAACTAGCGTTTGACGAATGGTGCAGACCAACGATCTAGATCTCGAGCGGGCCGCCGAAGTTGTCGCCGTCGCTCGAAGCGTCGTCAAGACGGGTGCGCTGAAACTGGCCGCCACAGGCGGACCAGATGCGCAGCAAGTTTTTGCCTACGACCTTGCCCACAGCGCAGCGGCAGTGGAAATGGCGCGCTCACTCCTCGAATACGGAGGCAAAGGTTCGCTCGAGGCGCAGATCACTTGTGCATTCATTGCCGACATGCTCCGTGAGCTGAGTTCCCGCTTGATTGGTCGCGAACACATGTGGGGATTGTTAGATAATCCGCTCGCCGACGTTGCAGATTTTTTCACCGCATACGGCGACCCACAGTTTGTTGCCACGCTTTATTCGACTCCCGGCCCGCGACACTTGGTCGGCGAATTTGAAATGGTTCAAGATACGTTCCGTAGTTTCGCCAACAAGGAAGTAGCTCCTCGAGCCGAACAGGTGCATCGTCATAACGAGGATGTGCCTGACGAAATCATTCGTGGACTCGCCGAAATTGGAGCGTTCGGATTATCTGTTCCGACAGAATTTGGCGGTTTCAGCGACGGAGGCGAAGGCGAATACATGGCCAGTTGCATTGCCACCGAAGAACTTTCTCGAGCCTCATTGGGTATCGGGGGCTCGTTGATCACTCGACCAGAGATACTTACTCGCGCACTAGTCCAAGGCGGGACAGATGCGCAGAAGCACCACTGGTTGCCAAAGCTCGCTTCAGGCGAAGCAATGGTCGCTGTCGCCGTGACCGAGCCGGATTTTGGCAGTGACGTCGCCAACATCAAAACCACCGCGACTCGACAAAAGAATGAACTCGGCGAGGACGGCTTTGTCTTCAACGGGGTCAAGACATGGTGCACATTTGCTGGCAGAGCAAACGTTCTCATGTTGCTGGCCCGCACCGATGCCGATCGGACCAAAACTCACCGTGGACTCAGCATGTTCATCGTGCCCAAACCGCTTGGAGATGCACACGGTTTTTCCTTTACACAACCGGGCGGCGGAAAATTGGAAGGCCGGCCGATTGACACAATTGGATACCGCGGCATGCACTCATACGAAGTGGCGCTGGAAAATTGGTGGGTTCCGGCCGATCATCTAATCGGCGAGGAACAAGGACTCGGTCAAGGGTTCTACTATCAAATGGAAGGGTTTGAAAACGGCCGACTACAAACCGCCGCCAGAGCAATTGGGGTCATGCAGGCGGCTTATGAATCTGCCCTTGAATACGCCACAAATCGAAAAGTATTCGGCCGGAACATCGCAGAGTTCCAATTGACCAAAGTAAAACTTGGCCGCATGGTCTTGGTCATCCAGGCGTCGCGTCAATTCAGTTATGTGGTTGCCAAATTGTTGAGCACCGGTCAGGGTTCTCTCGAAGCGAGCATGGTCAAGGCATATGCGTGTAAGGCGGCCGAATGGGTTACTCGCGAAGCCATGCAGATTCACGGCGGATACGGCTACGCGGAGGAATATGCGGTGAGCAGACTCTTTGTCGATGCTCGAGTTCTATCTATCTTTGAAGGTTCCGATGAAACTCTTTGCCTGAAGGTGATCGCTCGACGATTGGTTGAGGCAACTTAAACAAATTCCAACAGTTCGTGCAGAGAATGAATTCGCTCGCAATCGTCGGAAGCGTGATCATCGTACGGATCTAGAAGCAGCGGCGCGAGGCCTGCGCTGCGCGCGCCGCTCACGTCGTTAACAAACGAGTCCCCGACATAGGCAATGCGATCCTTGGATATTCCGCGCAGGTAAAGAAGTTCGATCGCCTGGGCGAAAATACGCGGATCCGGTTTGGCCACACCAACAACTTTAGAATCGGTCACTATCAGCACGGGAACGCCGGCCCCAATACCTACCTGGCAGACACACTGATTGGCCAAGGTGTGTTCAATCTGTCCGCTTGCATTGGACACGATTCCCATCGGCACATTTTTCTGGTGAAGTTTCCACAACGCGGCCGTGGATTCAAGCAAAGGAAACCGCCACAGAAACGGTGAGAAGAGATCGCGCAACTTGCTCGTGGCTAGTTCCAGATTCTGTTGCGGGACTCCAGCGGCGATTGCGTACGCCTCGCGATACGAATCCCAGCCAAATTTCTCAATTGACATTCCTTGGCCAAGCGGTACATGGGAATCAATCGCGGCCATCCCTGCGTAATGGGCTCGGATCAGTATTTCAATCGAGCCGTCTCCCCCGCACGTACGCATGACGATTCCGGTGGTAATTGGATCGGGGATGAGCAGTATTCCCCCTGCATCAAACAAGATCGCATCAAACCGCGCCGCCATGAATTGAGCCGTTCTACTTGGTCGTTGGTGAGCGCTTGAGTCCGGCACGCTCGCCACGGGAAATGAACTTGAGGGCCATCTTGCGGCTTGCCTCATCGATCATCTCGTCACCAAACATGACGGCGCCCTTGCCTTCGTTATCGGTTGCCACCTCATAGGCGCCGAGAATTGCCCACGCCTTGTCGAACTGTTCCTGAGTTGGTGAAAAAACTTCATTCAACACGGTCACCTGATCTGGATGCAGGGCCCACTTGCCGTCGTAACCCAATGTTCGGGAGCGTTGACTATACGCACGCAGCCCCTCGCTATCGCGAACATGCAGATACGGGCCATCGATCACCTGCAAGCCATTGGCTCGTCCCGCCATCAGAATCTTGCTGAACACATAATGGAAATGATCGCCGGGATACTCCGCAATCGGTACTCCGCCCGTGAGCACGGGCATTTCCATGCTGGCTGCAAAGTCGGCTGGACCGAAAACGATTGTCTCGAGGCGCTGGCTTGCCGCACAAATTTCCTCCACATTGATTAGACCGCGCGCGGTTTCGATTTGCGCCTCGATCCCAATGTGACCGATTGGTAGACCGCTCGCGATCTCTACCTGGCGAAGCAACATGTCGGTGGCCACAATCTGCGCCGCGTTTTCCACCTTCGGCAGCATGATCTCGTCGAGTCGAGGTCCAGCCTTGCCGACGACCTCGATGATGTCGAACGCTGTCCACTTCGTCGTCCAGTCGTTCACGCGTACACACAAAACCTTGTCGCCCCAGTCATGGGAACGAACGGCAGAGGCAACTTTGGCTCGCGATGTTTCCTTTTCCTTAGGCGCAACAGCATCTTCGAGATCTAAGAACACCATGTCGGCCGGAATCGAAGGTCCTTTGCCAACCATTTTTTCGGAGGACCCGGGAATGGACAGACACGACCGACGAGGAAGTTCTCGCGATCGTGCAGACATGGAATCAGTTTAGGGCTGTGCCCATAGCAAGGACGAGTTAACCGCGCGCCTCCACGATACAAAATTGGTTACCTTCGGGATCGAGCATCCGGATCCACTTACTACCAACTTCCTCGACCGGCGTGTCGACGATTCGCGTTGCCCCTAACCCGACGATTCGTAACGCCTCGGCCTCAATATCGTCAACATGAATGTCGATGTGCAGCCGATTCTTCTCGATTCGTTTTTCCGGAACGCGCTGCATGATGATTCGTGGCTCGTCGTTGCCCGGTGCGACGAGGGCGCGGTAATGACCAGCGTCACCCACCAATTCGTATCGCAGGGCCGCGCACCAAAAATCGCTCATCGTCTTGATGTCGTTGCAATCGATCACGATCCCAACTCGCGGACCGACCCATGGTTCCATATCTACAAGTTACATCGCACTTCGTCGGAGCAACTCTGGCGTTGGCTCACATTCGGGAACAATTGCTGCCGATCCATCTTTGCTCATCCCAGCCGGCCCAATCACGGTTGAGAAAAGCTCGAGCGGCACGACATCCGTCCCGACCTCCCACGGCTCACGCCCACAGAGTGTGCGCTCCTTCATCGCTGCCCACAACAGTTGCGGCAATCTTGTTCCGATCGGTGCTACCAGCCACGCCGGTCGCGAAGTGCAATAGGTGATTGTTGCAACACCATGCGAACCACCGACAGACAGAACTTCACTCGGTCCACTCGCAAGAGCTTCGACGACCACCGTGTCGGCGGACATGATCGCACCGGCCGCATTTTCCAGCGCAACATATTCGGCCATCACAGATGCACGTTCAAGAGCATTCACGGCCGACTGACCATCGCCATGTGAGTCAATGACTAGCACCCGACAATCTCCGTGACGCACGGCGGCTTGCATCGCGGCGGTTGACCAACCAACTATGCACAGCGTCGAATCGTTGGGCATTGCATTGGCCAAATGCTTTGATGTTGGGTCGTTGGCAACTTCCATTGCCAACTGTTCGCCCAATTCGAATGGTTCCGAAGAAGACAAGAGCCGCGCGCAAAGCCACCACAATGGGCCAACGGTTGGGTGTCGCTCGATGATTCGCCGACAAGCCAAGACGAGACCGGCAGGTTCAATTCGTAGATCCGCCAAGGCCATTGCCGTTTCGCTAACCAAAGTCGCCGGATCGGCGCCGGTGGCATTTGCCACATAGCGCAAGCGCTCGATCGGGTGCATATCGGAAACATTAGTGGCGACTTGCTACCGTCGCTGCTGTGGCAAACTCACCTTCGCTCGACACGATGTTTCAACCGCTCGACGGACAAGGTCGGCCGTTGAGTGAATGGTTGACAACTTTTCATCTCGCATCGGTCGTTATCGATCCGTACACCAACGAGAGTGCATGGATACTTGAAACCGCCGCACGAATCTTGCGACAGTTTGCCGGAGCGTCGATACGCGTAAATTTTGTGGTGACCGCCGGCGCAGATCAGGCCAACGAATTTCTTGGACCGCTGGCCAAGGAGTTTCTCGTTTTCACCGACCCGGATCGAACTATCGTCAAACAACTTGGACTAACCGAGCTTCCGGCATTCGTGTTCATTCGAATGGATGGAACAGTGCCGAGCGCGTCAGAAGGATGGAATCCAAGCGGCTGGCACGCGGTTGCCGAGGCAATTGCCAACACAGTGTCATGGAAAATGCCGCTGATCCCTGAACCCGGCGATCCTGTTTCGTTTCGCGGTTCGGCCGCATTGGCCTAATCGACTACAGCAACGATTTCAGTAACGCCCGCGTATCGCCTATCTCGTCGGCGGTGGCGCCAAACTCGACGGCGGCAAAATCGGTGACGCCGATTTCATCGAGCGCCATAATTCGGTCTTCGACTTCTGACTTTGTTCCAAAAATTCCTACGTCAGCCGGGCCGCTGACACCTTCGCGATCAAGCATTGCCCGATAACTCGGTAGCTGACCATAGATCGCAAATACTCGAGCGGCGCGTTCGCGTGCGGCGGCGACATCGTTCGTCACGCAGACTGGTAACGCGGCAATGACGCGTGGTGCAGGACGCCCGAATTCGACTGCGGCTGCTCGAATCGTTGGCACAGTATGCGAGGCGAGGGTTTCCGGACCGGTGCACCATGTGAGCGTCCCGTCGGCCATCGCAGCGGTGACACGCAGCATCTGCTCTCCTAGCGCGGCGACGACAATGCCAAATGGGGTTGCACCGGCGATAGCGAGTTCGGCATGGGTCGAATACACCTCACCTGTGAACGACACCTTTTGCGTTTTGGATAGCGGTCCGAGGATCGATAGATACTCGCGCAGGTGCCGAACCGGTTTGTCATACGACATGCCCATCATGTTTTCGATTACGACTTTGTGACTGAGACCAATGCCGAGGCACAGGCGACCGTCGATCGCCGCGTTCACAGTGTGACTCTGTTGGGCAATCATCATTGGGTGACGTGGATACGTTGGAACAACGCTTGTACCGAGTTCAATTCGCGGGACGCTCCGGCCGATGACGGCGAGCACGGTTAGTGCGTCGTGACTAAAGATCTGTGACACCCAGTAACTGGCAAAACCGTCGCGCTCGACTTGAGTCGCTTCGCTAACCAAGTCGCCGATAGTCCCGTCGGTTGCTCCACCAAAAATTCCAATTTTCATAGTCGCCACCGTAGCGGTTTAGCGCCAATGGCGAGATACCTACGGCAACGTAGTTGACACCGGCAAAGTGGTGGCTACGGTCGTTGTCGACGCCACCGTGGTAGTTGTCTCCGGCGCCTGAGCAATTGTTGTATCTGATCCCGAATCCGCAACGGTTGTTGTCGGCATGACACCGGCGCCGGCCGAGTCATCGCTGAACACCGATGGTAAGCATGCCCCCGTCGCTGGCGGAGCAAACCCGAATGCTCGAGCAACGGCGGCAGCAAACACGACCCGACCATTTGCCGAAAGGTGAACGTTGTCCTTGCCCAACACGCCAGGATTTTTAGCGATTTCTTCCCATTCCATGACCGCGACGTGATCGTATTCATCGGCAAGGTTGCGAATAACTTCGTTGACATCGCGTTGACTCGATCTAAACAGCGATGTCGTTACCACGACGAACGGTCGTGGAGTCAACAGATCAAAAATACGCCGCATGTCGCTCTCGTAATTGTCAATGTTGCCATCAAAATTGGTTCCAAGGAACACAAGTGCCGTGTCCCAACCTGCGTCCAATCGTTGATCAAGCACTCTTTTTCCGAATTCGGCAAAGCGACTCGCTTCCGCTTCGATCTCCACCTGCCAGCCAAGTGGCACCAGAACCTCGCACATTTCATTTCCGTATCGACTCGAAGTCGACGCCAAGATCGAGTCACCGATCATCAGAACTCGCGGTCCGCGAACCTGTGGACCAATGACATCGCCGTCTAGGTCTGGGAATGAAATTTCTACGCCTTCTGGCAAGGTGACGAGAGTGTCAAAATCGCCGCCCGGTAATCGTCCGACTCCCTCGACAAAACCATCGTTGCCGGTCAAGAAATCCAAGGTCCCACACGACGAAAGGAGAATTGCCACAGCACACCCAGATGCGATCCGCCGAAATTTCGAGGATCTCGCGTTTAGGCGAGTGGTTTTCAAAGTTGCTTGCGCAGTTCGTCTCGAATGGAGGCGAGCAGGCTATTTGTCGACTCCTCTGGTTCGCTTTTGCGGAAGCGACCGTATGCCTTGATTACGAAGAACAACACAATAGCAACCAATACAAAGTTGACTCCCGCACTGAGCAATGATCCAAATGGAATGAAACTTCCATTCAAGGTGACACCACGATCATTGAAATTGGGGCGGTCGCCTCCGAAGATTGCTCCGATCAATCCCCCGAGTATTCCTTGATTGTCTTTGCCGTCACCAGCCAATGCGTCGATCACCGTTTTGAATGCGGCACCCATGACGAAGGCGATTCCTAACTCGACGACACTTCCTCGACTGACAAAACGCTTAAATTCTTCGACTACCGATAATTTCTTGGGCTTAGGTTCCATGTTCACAATTAACCCACTTTCTGCACTTCTACGCGCGCGTCGTTGAAACAGGCTCCACCTGCAAGATCCGAAAGTTCGTCGGAGACAAATGAATTGGACGTGAGACCGCCGCTAATGCTGCGCCTCCATAATCCTTTGGGAAGGTAGCACACACCCGGCCGCAAAGTCTCGTCAACTTCAACTTCAATATTGATGCTGCTTTGTGCATTGTGCACTTGAACTATGTCGCCCGTTGTCACGCCACGCGAACCGGCATCATTCGGATTCAATTTGAGAACTGCGGCCGGTGGGTCTGTGTCTCCAAACATTGAGTTCACGGTATGGGCGGTTGCTGAACTCAACAGAACGAGTGGAAATGACGAAGACTCGCGATTGGCAAAAGTCGGCAAGGGAAGTTCCGACTGTGGCGTAAACAGTTGCGCTCGGCGCTGAGGATGGCTCGGCCAAGCATCTCTGAATTGAATCGTCGAGTCCGGTGCCCGCAATACCGCGGTCGATTGGAGACCTTGATCGATGAGTTTGGTCATCCGTTCGGCCGAGGCATCGAATTCGTCGGCAGGAAAGTGAAGCACCCGAGCAAGAGCCGAGGCAAACTCATTGTTGCTCTTCGACTCACCAACTGGAGAAATCGCGGCAACGTTGCGTTGCACGGTAAATGAGCCATACGAGCCGACAAGATCATCCACCTCAAAGTGAGTGGTCGCGGGAAGCACAACGTCGGCGAATAGCGCCGTGTCGGTCATTACTTGGTCGTGGACCACGGTAAAGATGTCGGCGCTGCCCAAAGCATTCAGCATTCCGTGTTGATCAACCGCCGTCACCGCAGGGTTTGCTCCCTGCACAATCAAAACCTTCGCCGGCACATTCCAAGCACCGGGTTCGTTTCGCAGCACGCGCCCGACATGGTTCATATTCATCTTCCGCCTCGGCGGACGATCAATGCCGACGGGCCATTGCACCTTTGTTTGTGCCTGCAGCGCAGACGACGTGGAGCCGATCACTCCACTTCCGCGTACACCGAAATGTCCAGCCAAAACCCACAACGCGTGGGCTGCGATGTGCGCGCTTCCGCCGTTGCGGTTCCGTTCCATACCCCAACCCACTCGCAACATCGCCGGCCGCGTTGTGGCAATGAGTTCGCCAAGTCGAACTATGTCGTCGCCAGAAACACCACACACCTCGCTCGCCCGCTCTATCGTCCACTCTTCTGCTGCCGCCAAAAACTCCTCGGCTCCCGATGCATGGCGCTGAACAAATTCTTGATCGATACCCGAATTGTGAGCCAACCACCGAGCAAGCGCGTAGGCCAACACGACATCGGTGCCCGGGCGCAGGGCAAGATGAATGTGCGCTCTCGAGGCGGTTGTGGTTCGACGGGGATCAATGACCACCAACTTGGCGCCCGTTTTGCGGGCAGTCGTCAGTAACTGCATGAAATGGGTGCCAGATATTCCTGGGTTTGCACCCCACACAACAACCAAGCGCGAACGAAGTACGTCGAGTGGATCTGCGGACAGCATGTCGCCGAACACTTGCTTCCATGCCGCGGTCATCGTCCCCGCACAAATGGTGTGCTCAATTTCCGGACAGCCAAGTCGTTCGAACAAGTGTGGCGTCAGGAATTTGTTTTCAAGTTTCCCTGCGGACGAGTTGTACAGGTAAGGCAGCACACTGTCTGGGCCGGCGGTGGCGATGGCCAGGCGAATTCTGGTGCCAATTATTCCGACCGCTTCGTCCCACGAAATAGGGCGAAATTCCCCTGAACCTTTCGCCCCTACTCTGATCAAAGGGGTCATGATACGTTCCGCCGAATACACGCGCTTGGCGTGATGCTTGACCTTCTTGCATATCCACCCATCGGTCAGCGGATTCGATTCCCCGCTGACCGGAGCGGCGTCAACACGAGTGATGACACTATCTAGGACGGTTACCTCGAGGGAACACGTATCCGGGCAATCAAGTGGACAAGCAGTGAGAACGTGCTTGACCGATGTATCTGCCGTGGCTGTCACTTGTCCAGTTTGTCATGCGCGGGAGGCGGATTCTCAGGTGTTTCTAAATCGCTGAACCGGTCTATGTCTCGTAACGAGGGAAACCCGACCCACCAAATTCCCACTATTCCCATCGTGGCGATACCTCCGCCGATGACAGCCGCAGGTGTGCCAAATGCCTGAGAGGCGACTCCCGATTCGAAAGCTCCAAGTTCATTGGTCGCACCAATGAACACATTTTCTACCGCAGAAACTCGACCACGCTTACTGTCGGGTGTCACAAGCGGTGCAATCGAACCGCGGATGAACACGCTGACCATGTCCGCGGCGCTGAGCACGAGCACAGCAATAAACGCGACGACATACGAACTGGTCGCGCCAAGCACAATTGTCCCGGCACCAAAAACGCCGACGGCGACAAGTAGAAATCGTCCGACATGTCGCCTCAATGGTCGAATCGCCAGGAACCCGGCCATTGACGCCGCTCCAATTCCCGCAGCTGCACGCAGCCAGCCGTACGCAACGTTGCCGACATGCAATTGATCTTCGGCAATCGCCGGAAGAAGCGCGATTGCGCCTCCAAACAAAACGGCGAACAGGTCAAGCGAGATCGCGGCCAGCAAAATTGGTGTGCGGCGAATGAAATGAATCCCTTCGTATGCCGAATGCAGCGTCGGCTTCTCGTCAGGCAAGCGAGCAGTTGGCGATCGAACGAACTGCACGCGCAGGATTCCGACAATTCCGAGCAGAATTAGAACTGAAGTCGTGGCGTAGGCGATTCCTGGATGAATGCTGTACAAAAAACCAGAGGCCGCCGGTCCGACAATCATCGCCGAAGTCCAGACACCTGACGACATCGCTACGACCGGAGGTAACCCGCCCACCGGTGCGACCATCGGTGCCATCGAGCGAGTCGCCGGCGAGAGAAATGCTCGCGACGAACCAAACAGAACGGCGATCAAAAATATTGGCCACACAGCGGTGGGTTTGCTGTACGCGTAGACGCTGAGCGAGACCGCACACACCAACTCGCCACACAGGGCTAACGCTGCGACATACTTTCGATTGAAGCGATCGGCCACGCTTCCGCTAATGAAGACGAAAACGACAATTGGCAAAAACTCGGCCAATCCCAACCAGCCAATATCGAGGGCTCGGCCAGTGATATCAAATACCTGTTTGCCTAGTGTCGCCGCCTGGAGCATGACCCCGATATAGAAGGCGAGGCTGCTACCAAGAAGCCGTCTGACAGAAGAGGAACGCAAGACATCGCGAGCCGTAAGTTGCTTGGGCACCGAGGCGTCATTCACGTCTGAAGTACCCTAACGACATGACATCAGTTGTACATGAAACTCAATGGGCCGACGCCACCGCACAGGCCGAACTGGTTAGGAATCGAAAAGTTTCGGCCACAGAATTACTCGAAGGCGCAATCCAGCGCATTGAAACGATCAATCCGAAAATTAATGCGGTCAATATCACCTGGTTTGATCACGCTCGCCAGATCGCCAAGGACGTTGATTCACAAAAGGAACCGGACACCTCCCAGCCGTTCCGCGGAGTCCCATTCATTCTCAAGGATCTTTCCGCCCCGTACGCCGGTCAGCACATGTCAAATGGCAACATCGCCCTGAAGAACGCGCACTACATCACCCCTCAAAGCTCTGAACTGGTGAAACGATTCATCGCGGCCGGGCTTGTCACTCTCGGTCGAGGCAACAGTCCAGAATTTGGCAGCGTTCCGACAACCGAGCCGCTCGCCTGGGGTCCGACTCGCAATCCGTACGACCTCTCCCGAACATCTGGTGGGTCTAGTGGCGGAAGTGCCGCGGCGGTGGCATCCGGCATCGTGCCGGTTGCTCACGCCAGCGACGGAGGTGGCTCAATTCGAATTCCGGCATCATGTTGCGGATTGGTTGGCTTGAAAGTGAGCCAGGGACGAATTAGTGCAGCACCGTTTGCCGATGAATCAAACCTCAGCGTTCAATTTGCCGTGACTCGTACGGTGCGAGACTGTGCCGCCCTGCTCGACGCAACGCACGGACCGGGCGTCGGCGATCGTGTCATTGCACCCGCACCCAAGCGAAAATTTCTCAGCGAAGTTGGCGCACCGGTGGAGAAACTTCGAATTGGAGTTTTGGATCATCACCCAGCGGGTGGCACCATCGACGAAGAGTGTCGCGACGGCGTGCAAGCCACCGCCAAATTGCTCGAATCGTTGGGCCACGACGTTGAACACTCATGGCCAAAGGCGCTCGAAGATTCAGATTCGTCGCGCCGGTTCTCCGCGTTGTGGTCTACAAACATGTCGGTGTCTCGCGAGGGTCTGTCGACGATGCTCAATCGCCCAGCAACAATCGACGACATCGAATTGGTCAACTGGACGATGATGGAATATGCAAAACACTCATCGGCCACAGACTACGCAATGGCCGTAAATGCAACCGTCGTGTATCGACGGCACATCGCCCAGTGGTGGGCCGATGGCTTTGACATCTTGATCACTCCGACGGTGGCTCGCCTACCGCTCAAGTTGGGCACGATCGCCAATGATCCAAAACATCCAATGCGACCAATGGACGTTGCCGGCGATTTTGTTCCGTTTACACCGCCATTCAATACAAGCGGTCAACCGGCCATGTCGTTACCGCTGCATTGGACTTCGTCTGGATTGCCGGTTGGAATCCAGTTCGTGGCCGCGTATGGGCGTGATGACTTGCTGATCAGACTCGCCGCTCAATTGGAAGTTGCTCAGCCGTGGGCGCAACGTCGCCCAACATTTGCGTTGTCCCTTTAGCCAATTGTCTCTATAGCCAATTGCGGCTGTAACTATTTGGCGATTACCGCGCGCGTCGTGTCGACGCGCAGTCCAACCACATCTCCTGTCTTCACCTTCACATCGCGAGACATAACAAGAGCGCTGACGACCACCTCGCTTGCCAACGCCACTCGCACCACCGTTGTCGAGCCACCGAACAAGACATTGTTTACCGTTGCGCGCAGACTTCCGGGCTCTCCGAAAGGGCACACCAACACATCGTCGGGTCGCACAAGTAGTGAAAGTTTTTCACCGTTTGTTCCATAACCACTTCCGGCCAGCGTTCCCGCTCCCCCATCTAGAGTGAGAGAACCGTCTGCCGCGACTGTCCCTGAAAATTCGTTCATCGCACCGACGAAGCGGGCAACATAAGGAGTTGAAGGAGCAAGATACACATCGCGCGGCGCGCCGACCTGGTCGATTGCGCCCTCACGCATCACGCAGATCTTGTCTGAGATTGCCAGCGCTTCATCCTGATCGTGAGTCACAAACAGCGTCGCAACTCCTGTTTCCTTTTGCACCCGACGTATTTCATCGCGAAGTTCGCTACGTACCTTGGCATCCAACGCGCTCAACGGTTCGTCGAGCAACAACACATCGGGCGTAATTGCAAGCGCACGGGCAAGTGCCACACGCTGTTGTTGACCACCAGACAATTGATGCGGATAGCGATCGGCAAGTCCTGCCAGTCGCACGCGCGTAATCGCATCGTCCACCATTGGTCTTCGCTTTTCAGCCGAATGCTTACGAATTTTCAAACCGAAACCGATGTTCTCTCGAACGCTGAGATGGGGAAACAGACTGTAGTTCTGAAACACCATCCCCATGTTGCGTTTGTTCGGCGGCATCGACGTGACGTTTTTTCCACCGAGCGTTATTGTCCCGCCGTCGGCTTGCTCGAAACCGGCCGCCACGCGAAGCGCGGTTGTCTTTCCACACCCGGATGGCCCAAGCAGCGTGACGAGCTCCCCTTCCTTAATATCAAGGGAAAATGATTCCAATGCCACGACCGGTCCAAATTCCTTGCGTATATGAGAAAAATTTAATTCGGTGGGCATAGCGGTCCTTGTGTTCGTTGGTTGTTAATTTGCGCTGAAATTATTTTGTTCACAGCATCGCCACCGGTTGGGCAATGTTTCGCCGACGGGAGAACCGATTCATGAATCCAAGAAGACTCGCCGTGACAACCAACAGGACGAGACCAACGGCGAACGAACCTTGCGGATCCTGCCCCTGAGATTGGGATAGGTAAAGGGGAAGGGTTCTCTTCAGCAGCAATGAGGCAATGGTGAATTCACCAAGCACGACTGTCATCGTCAAGAACGACGCGGAGAGCACCGCCACTCGAATATTCGGAACAATGACCGACCACAAAGTGCGTCCCCACGATGCACCAAGTGAACGCGAGGCGTCGACCAAAGTCTTAACGTCTATCGACGACAAACCGTTGTCGATCGAGCGAAACGTGTAGGGCAAGGCGATGATCACGTAGAACGGCACAAGACAGTAATTGGAGCGGATGAACCACGGCGCCGATTCGCGAAATGCGCCGGAGATTCCCACGACGAGAGCAATCGCCGGGACCACAAATGGCAAAATCGAAACAACCTCAATCAGTGCACGCGCTTTCATCATGCTCACGTGCACATAGACAACGGTTGGTACAAGAACTAACAGCGTCACTATGGCACTTAATAGTGCAAGACGAATGCTGAGAAATGCGCTTTCTCGAAACTGCTCCTTACCAAACATGGTGAACAACGGTTTAATCGTCCAGCGATCAAACAAGTTATGTGAGCCGAGTAACGCCACCGGAACGCGCTGAAATGCGAATCGAGCCATCGAAATCATAGGCAGGGCGTAAAACAGACCGACGACAATAAGAGTCAACTTGGCCAAAATATTTCGACGCTTCATCGTCGCCACCTTTCGGCCCGACGACGCAATAAAAGAAAACCGAGCATCGACACCGTCATGATGATGATCATCCACGCGGCGAGTGCATAACCAAGATTCGATTTACCGGTAATTGTGTTTCCCTGCAGAAAGAATCGAATCTGTACCGGAACCAACTTCGACGAGCCCGTGGACAAGGCATATGCGGTGGCGTAGGCGGCGAAAGAATTGGCGAACAGCAACAAGAATCCGGCGATAATCGAAGGGAACAGTAACGGCAGGGCGACATAGCGCCAGTACTGACGGTCACCGGCTCCAAGATTTGCCGCGGCTTCCCTCCACGTTTGTTTCAAACCATCGATGGCCGGCATCATCACGAGTGTCATCAGCGGAATCTGAAAATATAAATAGACGACGACTATTCCCCAGAAATTGGAAATTCGGAATCCCATTCCGACTAAGTCAATTCCCGAAGTTTTCAATATTTTGGTGACGAGACCCTGCATTCCTAACGCGGCCAGAAATGCGAACGCTAAAGGTATTCCGCCGAGATTGGCGGCAACCGCCGAATAACCGGTCATCGCGTTGCGCAATCCGCGGCGATGACCGAGTCGCACGATTGAAGCGGCAACCATCGTCCCAAATATGACACCAAATGCCGCGGTGATGGCCGAAAGTTTGATGCTAAAAACAAAACTGTCGCGATACTGGCCGGTGATCGCTTCGAGCATTGGTGCCCGTGGTTCGTCGACACGAACTAGGGCTTTTTGGAAAACGACGACGGCAGGGAGTAAAAGAAAAATACCGACGAATAGTACGAAGGGCGCGACAGGTAACCAGCCGCGAAATGATCTGAGAAATTCTTGAGGGGTCCGTCTTGACGACGGACCCCTCAAGTTTTCCGAACTAGATGTAATTATCGGTGCTGTACTCACCAACGATTACTAATCCAGATCTATTGATCTGCGACCAGTGGACCCCACTGGGCGGCGAGTACTTCCTTGGCTGCTGTGATTTGGGCAGGTGTTGGGAATGCAAGCCCGGCCAGCAGTTCTGGCGCTGGAAGATTCACCATCATCTCCGCGCTCACTTTGCCTGCGGCAACGAGAGCATCAAAGCGGGCTGGAATTGCCCCACCCTCGAGATATCCGAGAGCACCCTCGTCAGAGATGATGTGGCTGATCCACAACTTCGCTGCGTTTGGATGTGGGCTATTTGCCACCACACCTTGGGCATAGAACCCTGCGTACACGCCGTCGGTTGGCACGCGAATTGCGTACGTGATTCCGTTTTCGGCGAGCGCTGGTGCCAATCCTGGATAGTTGTATGTCCAGTCAAGCCACACTGGTGTTTCACCGGAAACTACGCCGGCTTCGGTGACATCGGTACCGGAAAGATTGCCGAGACTCTTTAGTTCGGCAAAGTATTGAATTCCTGGCAAGATGTCGTCGAACGAACCACCATTAGCAAGCGACGCGGCCATGACGGCTGCAAATGCTGCACCCGCTTCACGCGGATCGCCGTTTAGCGACACAAGACCCTTGTACTTTGGATCCTTGAGTGCGTCAAAGCTATCTGGTGCGTCGGTCACGATTGTCGTGTTGGTTCCGATTGCCATGATGCCGTAATACGCCGCAACCCATTTACCGTCGGCGTCCTTCATCTCGGCTGGTATCTCATCCCAACCACATGGTTGGTATGGCTCCCACAATCCCTTGGCATCAACTTCCTGCGAAATTGCAGGTGAGACGTCGAGAGTATCTGGCATGTCTGGTTGACCGGCAAGCGTCTCCACTGCTGTCAACTCATCAGCCGAAGAGGCATCTGGGTTGGCAACTGGGTTGGCGATGTCCGGGTACTTGTCGCGGAATGACTGCAAGATTCCCTTGTAGTTTGCCCAGTTGTCTGGCAACGCTATTAGGTTCACCTGTCCTTCGGCATTTGCCGCGTCTACTAATGCCGCATCCGGACACGTGGTGTCCGAAGGCGTTGTGTCTGCTGTTGTCGTGTCGGTTGACCCACTATCCGAACCACAAGCGCTAATCAAAAGACCAGCGGTGGCAAGTACAGCGAACCCCCTCAACACGCGATTGCGTGATGTGTGTGTTGTCATAGCCAGCCACTATAGACACAATTTGTGGATCGGAATTCATGGAGACCTGAACGACATCCCAACTCTTCGTGAATTTCTGGTTCCGAGCAGCCCCAACGGGATTCGAACCCGTGCCGCCACCTTGAGAGGGTGGTGTCCTAGGCCACTAGACGATGGGGCCAAGTAGCGGGTCTCAGGTTACCAACGTGCACTTGATTGAGAGCGGGTTGACAGCCGCAAGTGCCCGCGAGAGATGTCAAATTTCATGGTTTCTATTCAAAATCGACGATCAACGAATCAACATCTTGCCGTCGACCGCATCTAGGGCAAGTGACGGTGGTCGTTTCGTCGATCTCTTCTTCCTTCCAGTCCTCGCCCAGGCTCAGGTTGATAGAAGGTCGATACGAAGCCTCAAAGTTCGCATGGCAGTTAGGACACTCGACGCTGATATTTCGGGGCGGTGATGTCATGTGCGCTCCTTGATCGTTGACCGACTGTACAAACACGGTGTCACATAGATCGCGACGCTCACTTCTCGATCGTGACTATGTGTGCCTGAATCTTGCCGTCGATCGCCCCGCGCCCGAATCGCGCGGCGATTGCTTCTGCTGCGACATCGGTTGCTTCACCAAGCCGCGATGCATTCCGCGCTTCGATCTCGCTGCGCAGCGGCGTTCCCTGACAATAAGCAATGGCGGGAATCAGACAAGACCCTGCTTTACTGCGAGCCGCCAGGGTCGTGACCTCGGGTGTGTCGGTGAATCCACCATTTGCTAGATCACGCTCGATGGTCTTGATGTCGTGATATCCGTGGGGGGTGCGCGCGAGAAAGCGAGGTGGGTCAGTTGGAAAGAGCGATTGAAGGGCCGTTGTCACGGTGTCGGCGAACTCGTTCTCCTCGATCCGATCCCACACGTTGAAAATGAAAACTCCACTCGGCCGGAGTACGCGGCGTGCCTCTGCGTACGCGCCTGATTTTTCAGGGAAGAACATCGCCCCGAACTGGCATACGACGGCGTCGAATGTGTTATCCGCGAACGGAAGTCTCATCGCGTCCGCCTGACGCCATTGGACAGGTCGTTTAGTGTTGAGCGCGGAGGCGTAGTCGATCATCGGCTGATTCAGGTCGGTGGCGACAATGGATACGGACTCGGCAAGTGCGGATGACATTGCACGGGTCACGACACCCGTGCCTGCGGCAATTTCGAGTACCGATACCAAAGGTCTCAAGGCCAGACGAGAAGCGATGTCCGTGGCGTATTGCTCGAAAATCAGTGGTACCAAGTGCGTTTCATAAAATTCCGGAATCGACCCCGCGAAGGCTTTGTCGCTACTGTGGTTGCTCATTTCGTTTGGGGCCTCCATTGCTGCACTCTAATGTCAGGCGGAGCGATTCAATTAGACTGCGGTCGTGGGAGCAGTTGCGGTCCAACGAGAATTTGATGTTGCGGTCGGACTTGATAGTGCGTGGAAGCAATTTTCTGAAGTTGAGCGATGGCCCGAGTGGGCTCCACACATCATCTCGGTCGATGTGTCGCCACGCGGACCTCTCGGTCCATTTTCGAGTGGCTCGTTGCACATTCGAAAGTTTGGCCGTAACAAATTCCAGATGACGACTTGGGAGCCACTCAGTCATTGGGAATGGCGTGGAGGACTTCCTGGCGTGCAAATCACTTACGATCACCTGTTCAAATCATTGTCGGACAACTCCACCCATATGACATGGGTGGTGACTGTCCGCGGACCTCTCGCCTGGTTGATTCGTCCAACTTTTCGTCGCACATATGGTCGCTCGGTCGACGTGGCGATCCCGCGACTGCAGGAATGGATCCGCCAGTAGCGAATTAAGCCTACCAACAGACGGAAGTTGGGGAGCAAGGAATCGAACCCTGAATAACAGAACCAGAATCTGCTGTGTTGCCAGTTACACCACTCCCCAGCGGAGCATTAATAGGCTAGCGAGTGAATCTTTCCAGTTGGGCAAAGCCGATGACGTTGCTCAGTGCGATACCGCCTGCCTCGCGTACTTGACGGCGGAAGTTTTCACTCCCCCGCACCGGGCTAGTTCGTGTCGGTGAAACATACGCCTGCATATCCAAATCTTGTGCAATCATGCGAGCCCGTAATGCGTGATACGGATCGGTAACGATGAGCAACGAATGCAGCTTTCTGGCGATCAGAATTTGGCGCACGCCAAGCAACGATTCGCGTGTTGTCCGTCCACTATTTTCTAAAGCAATCTCTTCAACCGGAACGCCGTTGTCTTGCAAATAAGCCGCAGCAGACTCTGCCTCCGTAAACCGATCGGCCAGTTGCTTGCCACCAGTGACGATAATCAGTTTTGAAGTCCCATCACGCCACAGGTCGATGGCGTGATCGAGCCTGGCCACGAGTTGAGGAGACGGTCGCCCGTCGTATTGCGCAGCTCCGAGAACCACTACCGCATCGACTCTGCGGGCCTCGTCACTCCGACCGACACACCACACCTGCAACAAATTGAAACCGAAGTACAGGACGAGTGAAATAATGGCGACGCCGAAAATTCGCAGCGCTCGCTTCATATCTGCCGCCTATCGATTGGCGCGTTGCAATGCGGAGTTGATTCGGCGAAGTGACTCGTCGCGACCCAATAGTTCGATTGGTTCGAACAACGGCGTGCCAATGCTCCGCCCGGTGATTGCAATTCGTAGCGGTCCCTGCAATTTTCCGAGTTTCACATCGTGCTGTGTACCGACCGCCTCAACTTCCGTCTTTAGCGAATCGGCCGTCCATGCGCATTTCTCAAATCGGGTCGCGATCTCAACCAAAGTGGGACGAGCCCATTCGGCACCGAATGCCTTTGCAAATGCAGCCTCATCAATCATGGGTTCCGCCATAAATAGAAAATCAACGAGGGCCGGCACCTCTGAAAGTACGGCGACACGAGTCTGCACGAGGGGTGCCATCGCCTTGAACACGGATGCGTCAAAGCGATTCGCCGGCCACGGGACCTGTTCGGAATTGATTATCGGTTGGCACGCGGCAATAAATTCGTCGAGCGACATCAAGCGGATGTACTCGCCATTGAATGCGTTCAGTTTCTTGATATCAAAGAACGCCGGAGAGTGATTGACACTTTCCAGTTTGAACTCTTCAACAATCTGCGACCACGGCACTATCTCGGTGTCGCCATGTGGTGCCCAACCAAGAGTCATCAGATAGTTGACCATTGCAGCAGGCAGTATTCCCTCCTGGCGATATTGCTCAACTGCAACCTTGTCTCGCCGCTTGGATAGTTTCTTGCGCTGTTCGTTAACCAACACCGGCACATGCGCCCACACTGGCGGCGTGGCACCCAACGCATTCCACAACATCTGTTGCTTTGGAGCATTGGGAAGATGTTCCTCGGCCCTCACGACATGGGTGATGTTCATCGCAATATCGTCGACCACATTGGCAAGCAGGAACACCGGCGATCCGTTGCTGCGCAATAATACGAAATCTTCGATCGTGTCGTTGGCAAACTCGACATCGCCACGCACGACGTCGCGTACAACCGTTTGGCCTTCGGGAACTCTAAATCGCAACACATGACCGGGCCCTGGGGCCAATCCGCGGTCGCGCGAGTAACCGTCGTAACCATTGAGGCCCTTCTCCTTCGCACGCTGCTGAACTTGCTCCGTCGTCAGATCGCAGTAGTACCCATGCCCAGATTTTACGAGCGCTTCTGCCGCGGCAACATGCTCCGCGGCATAGGCCGACTGAAAATACGGCCCCTCAAAGTGTCGATCACTGCTGTCAATACCTATCCACGCAAGCGCGTCAACGATCCCCTGCGTCCACTGTGGATGATTGCGCGACTCATCGGTGTCTTCAACGCGCAAAACGAAAACGCCATCGTTTTGCAACGCCAAAATCCAGTTGTACAAAGCCGTGCGTGCCCCACCCACATGAAAAAAACCGGTCGGCGACGGCGCAAATCGATAGCGCGGTGTTGCTGATGCCATGTATGGCTCAGGCTATCCGAGCCTCTCACTGAGCGATGCGCCACTAGCGTTATGCATATGAGCGAACTACGCAGTGAATCGCGCGATCACCCGGCTCATATTGCTCTCGGACGCGGAACCGCACGCGCCAGCGTGTTCGGATTTAGCGACGGGCTCGTCTCCAATGTTTCGCTGATCATCGGTTTCGCTTCAAGTGGAGTTGGCGCGTCTGTTGTGCGACTGGCTGGACTGGCGGCGGCAGTTGCAGGCGCGGCGAGCATGGCCACGGGTGAATGGGTGTCGATCAGCGCACAAAACGATTTGGTGCGACGCGAACTCAAACTTGAACTGGGAGAGCTCGAACACAACACGGTGTCAGAAACCGCCGAACTCGCCTCGATATACGAGGGTCACGGGATGTCGCGGGCGCATGCCCTCACCGGTGCGGCAGAGGTCATGCGCAACCCAAAAAATGCCGTTTTCGTACACGCTCGGGAAGAGTTCGGTCTCGATCCGTCCAATTTGCCAAATCCGATCTTTATTGGATTTCTCTCGCTGGTCAGTTTTCTAGCGGGTGCATTGTTGCCGGTCAGTCCATGGTTTTTCGGCAGCGGCGATGCCGCGCGTCTCGTCTCGATCATTATCGGCATAGTCGCTTCCGCCGTCGTCGGTGCGGCGATAGGGCGCTTTGCCGGACGAAACTCGCTTGCCACCGCGGCAAGGCAGGTTGGAATCCTACTTTTGGCCACGAGCGTCACATACATCATCGGTCGCCTCGTCGGCGTTTCCATCTAAAGGAACGCATCGACAATGGCTCTCGGAAATCAGACCAACGTGTACGGCGATGTGTTGGAAACTTGTTGCACCTCTCCGATGACTGGTTTCTACCGCACCGGTTGTTGCGAAACGGGCGGCGACGACGTCGGTATCCACACAGTGTGCGCAATCATGACGGATAGTTTTTTGGCTTACTCAAAATCTGTGGGCAATGATCTGAGCACTCCGATGCCCGAATACGGATTCAATGGTCTGAAAGCCGGAGATCATTGGTGCCTGTGTGCGCCGCGATGGCAGGAGGCCTTCGAGGCTGGTCGGGCACCACAGGTTGATCTTCGCGCCACCCATGTGCGCTCACTTGAATTCGTGTCCCTATCCGACTTGGAAAAATTCGCTATCTAAATTGATTTGATTGCGCCGGTTAGCGCTCGCCATGACATTGGCATCGAAGTAGACAACTTTTCCAGTGGAATTCGAAAAGTAGTTTCGGGAACCATGTCGGCGATGACTCGCGACTCTGCGTAGTGGTGCGCCGTGTTTGCCAGACCCGCAAATAATTTGCGCCGATGGTTGGCGAGGTCGTGAGGTGGGTTGTCTAGTAGCCATCCCCAAATCGTCAGCGCGATCATGACGTCGGCCATCACCGGCGCTCGCCCGAATTGGGACGCTCGTCGAAGCGCAATCGTGATTGAACCGGCAATCGCATCGTCGATTGACTCGCCAGGCTCGACTCGAATCCGATCGCGCACAAGCGCGGCCAGCGTGAGTACATATCCCTGATCTGGGCCGGGGTTGCCAAATCCGTTTCCTTTTGGCTGTCGGCCAACTATTTCTGCCTTCCGATCCAATTTCCAAGGCTCGGGTACAAAATCCGGCGACGCGTACGATCGCGGCTCATCGGTCGGATCAGTTGGTGTGAACTTTGGAATTCCCATCGCCACGCAAGACTAGTTGTCGGGCGAGTGCAGCAAACCGTAAACGAGCGATTCCTCAAGCGCATGCCACGACGCTTCGATGATGTTTGGCGACACACCGATTGTTGTCCAACTTCGCTCGCCATCGGTGGCGTCAATCAATACTCGAGTGACCGCACCGGTTGCCGAAGCCGAATCGAGAATTCGTACCTTGTAATCGGTGAGATGTACTCGCCCAATGTGCGGATAGCTCTCGCTCAACGCTGCCCGAAGCGCCTTGTCGATCGCATGGACAGGACCATTTCCCTCGGCCGTGCACACTTCGCGTCGATCGCCGACCCACGCCTTAACGGTTGCCTCCGTTGTGAAATTTCCGTTTGCCGATTCGTCGGTGATCACGCGCATCGATTCGACCTTGAAATAGTTCTGTTCCCATCCCGTTGCCCGCCGCATTAACAACTCGAGAGACGCATCCGCGGCCTCGAAGTGATAGCCCTCATGTTCAAGTCGCTTGAGATCATCGATGACCTGATTTACCGCCGGGCCATCCATCGGCAATCCAAGTTCGTCAGCCTTCAACGCAATTGTTGCCTTACCCGCCATTTCGGAAACGACAAATCTCGTTCCATTGCCCACCAGTTCCGGTGCAACGTGTTCGTACGCATCCTTTGCCCTGGCAATCGCCGACACATGCAATCCTGCTTTGTGGGCGAATGCCGATACTCCGACATAGGGCGCCTGCGGATTGAGCGGCCGATTCAAAACTTCTGCAACGTGGTGGCTAACCGCTGTCAATCGCTCGAGTCGTCCAGGCGGCAGGCACTCGTAACCAAGTTTTAACTGCAGATTGGGTATGACGGTCGTCAGGTTGGTGTTGCCAGTGCGCTCGCCAAGACCGTTGAGCGTCCCCTGCACATGTCGTGCACCGCTTTGAACGGCGGCAAGCGAATTTGCCACCGCGCAACCCGTGTCGTCGTGACAATGGATGCCAATGATTGCATCGTTGCCAACATGTGTCTTTACCGCGGCGACGATCTCGCCCACTTCGTTAGGCAAGGAACCGCCATTTGTGTCGCAGAGAACTAGATGCGTAGCCCCCGACATCACCGCAGCCTCCAGCACGCGAAGCGAAAACTCCGCATTGCTCTTATAGCCGTCAAAAAAATGTTCCATGTCGACCATCACACGCCGATCGTGAGTGGTCAGATACTTCACGGAGTCGACGACCATCGCCACTCCCTCGTCAAGTGTCGTCTGCAACGCCTGTTCGACGTGATAATCCGATGCCTTGGCCACGATGCACACTGTTGACGTTTGTGCCTCGATCAAATTTCGTAGCGTCGCGTCGTCATCCACCTTGCCAGAAGGTCGTCGTGTGGAACCGAACGCCACCAGAGTCGAAGTATTGAGAACCAGCTCGTTCTTGGCCCGGGCAAAGAATTCAACATCCTTTGGATTTGCGCCCGGCCATCCACCTTCTATGAAGTGCACCCCGAGCGAATCGAGTTGTTCGGCAATTCGCAATTTGTCGTACACACTTGCCGACACGCCCTCGACTTGCATGCCATCGCGCAGAGTCGTGTCAAATATCTCCACTGTGTTTTCGACTTGGTTGTCGCTTGCTTTCATTTACTTCTCGATTCCGGGAAACAAAAAAGCCGCCCGATGGGCGGCTCTGGTGTACGTCTTGCGACATACACCTAGGTGATAATGATCATGCTCACAAGGTCCATTGTCTCGCCTCAATGAGCCAATGCCAACGCCAATGGACCTCGAAATTGTGCATAACTCGCCCTAAATCCACAGGTTCCACACCGAGATGGGGAAAATCTGTGGATGAAACTGGGGATAAAACGCTGTTTTAGACCCTAAACCGCGTACTCGAGCCATTCGCTATAGCGGGCGTCCTTGCCTCGGACGGCCAAAGCAAACGTCTCCGCAATCAATTTGGTCATTGGCCCAGGACACGGAACTTCGCGATCATCTACCGAAGCCACGGCGAGGACTTCTGCCGCCGTTCCGCAGATGAAGATTTCGTCAGCGATATACAGATCGCTGCGTGAGAGATCGGCGACGCGCAGCTCGAATCCCAAATCAGTGGCGATCTTGGCGACGCTTGATTGGGTGATGCCTTCAAGCGCCCCCGATGCGGTGGGTGGAGTAATGATCACTCCGTTGCGCACGCAGAACAAATTTTGCCCAGAACACTCTGCGATCAATCCGCTCGGTGAGAGCATCACCGCCTCGTCGTAACCGGCCTTCAACGCCTCAACCTTGGCCAGCGAAGAGTTGACGTAGTTACCAACGGTCTTGGATGCCGGCGGCATCGTGTTGTGATCGTGACGAGTCCACGATGAAACTTTCAGCCTTGCGCCTCGGCTTGCCGCGTCGTCCCCAAGGTATGCGCCCCATGGCCAGCAGGCGATTGCCACATCTACGGTGCACGGCAACGTGTTGAGTCCCATTTCGCCGTATCCGTAGTACGCAAGCGGGCGAATGTAACAAGACGCGAGTCCGGTCGATACGACAGTCTTCTTCACAGCGGAAACGATTTCATCTGGCGTGTAGGTCATCTCCATGCCCATGATGTGAGCAGAGTTGAAGAATCGCTTGATGTGGTCGGTGAGACGAAATACCGCCGGTCCCTTTGGAGTTTCATAGGCGCGGATACCTTCAAATACTCCCGTGCCGTAATGCAACGTATGAGTGAGTATGTGCACTTGGGCCTTGTCCCAATCGACAAGAGCGCCATTCATCCATATTTTAGGTGTGGTCTCTATTGGCATGAGTACAAACTATCGCAACTATTTGGCAAGTCTGGATGCAATTTGTGTGCCAATTTCGGCCGTACTTCCCGATACCGGCTCTTCGCAAGCCCATCGAATTTGGTCGGCGGCCTCTTGTTCACCAAGAAAATCGAGCATGTGCGCGGCCGACAGTATTGCCGCAATTGGATTCGCTCGACCAGTTCCGACGATGTCGGGGGCCGAACCGTGCACAGGTTCGAACATTGACGGCCCGGTGCGTGCCGGGTTGAGGTTGGCAGATGACGCCATTCCAATTCCACCACTTACTGCCCCGCCCAGATCGGTAAGAATGTCACCGAACAAGTTGTCGGTCACGATCACGTCGTATCGATGGGGATCCTGCACAAAGTAAATGCAAGCCGCATCGACATGGTTGTACGCGGTCGTGACCTCCGGGAACTCCGTTGCGACCCGATCGAAAGTCCGCTGCCACAGGTCGCCGGCAAATGTAAGCACATTGGTCTTGTGCACCAGGGTGAGATGCATTTCTGGGCGCTGTGACGCCAATTCAAATGCATAGCGAACACAACGCTCTACCCCTAGTGCGGTATTCACGCTGCCTTGAGTCGCCACCTCATCCGCGGTTCCCTTGCGTAATACACCTCCCTCGCCCGAATAGGCGCCCTCCGTGTTCTCGCGAATGACAATAAAATCATGTGGCTCGCTCTGCCCTGGACCAATTCCGACGAATGGTCGCTGGTTGATGTACAGATCAAGTTCGAAACGCAGTTTCAGTAACAACCCGCGTTCGATTACTCCCGGTGGCACCTCTGGTGTGCCAACTGCGCCGAGCAAAATTGCGTCAAATTCACGCAACCGCCGCAGGGTCGAATCGGATAGCACCTCGCCGTCGCGCAGGTAGCGAGCACCACCCAAATCAAATTCGGTGAAGTCGATGATGACATCAGTTGCATTCACTACTTTGATTGCCTCGGCAATTACTTCAGGTCCAATTCCGTCGCCACCGATCACAGCGACACGCAGTGCCCGAAAAATCACCGACGAACTTGACACAGTCATACAGGCTACGAGAGGTCTCGGGTTGGCGCATTCACCGACATCAGCGCCGATAAACTTTTGCAGATGGCCACACACCAATTGTCGGCGGCTACGCACAAGCGATTGACCCATGAACACCTTGACCTCACCACGCGGGGGCGCATTGAGGTCGCAGAAAAGATCGAGCGGGCGCGCGAATTGGGTGACCTCAAGGAAAACGGCGATTATC
>JBDTPW010000063.1:0-7990 GCA_039932495.1 Ilumatobacteraceae bacterium | reverse complement strand
GCTATACGTTTGTCAATGCTCCGACTATCTCCCGGGTTGCGCCGGAAGCCGGTCCCGTGTCGGGTGGGACCAAGGTAATGATTACGGGGACCAATCTGACAGGTACTTCGACCGTGACATTTGGTGACACGCCGGGCACATCAATTTCGGTCGTTAGCGCCACATCGGTGACTGTTGTAACTCCAGCAAAAACCGTTGGATTGGTCAATGTCGAACTGGTCACGCCCGGTGGTTCGATTAGTGCGGTTGATGCCTACACGTTTGTCAAGGCCCCGACCATTGCTGGACCGCATCATGATCCTCCGGCGGAGATGATTGCTGCACCGATTGTCGTTACGCCGACAGTCGTTACCTCGGATACCGTCGCGCCCAAGGTTGTTGTGCCGGAAGTTGTGGTGCCTAAGGAAGTTGTGGTGCCGAAGGTTGTTGTACCGGAAGTTGTGGTGCCGAAGGAAGTTGTTGCGCCGAAGGAAGTTGTTGTGCCGAAGGTTGTTGTACCGGAAGTTGTTGTACCGGAAGTTGTGGTGCCGAAGGTTGTTGTACCGGAAGTTGTGGTGCCGAAGGAAGTTGTTGCGCCGAAGGTTGTTGTACCGGAAGTTGTGGTGCCAAAGGTTGAGGCACCACTAGTTCCCGCCCCTTCGCCGCTTCAAGGATTCTTCAGCAAGACTCGTGACTCCATCGCTCGAGAGTTCAACAAACCGAAGGTCGTCAAGGCTCCCAAAGCGCCGAAGGCCAAACCGGTCTCATCTACGCCGAAGCAGCGTGAAATCAGAATTTTGGTCCACGATGCGACGGTCTCCGAAATACCTGTAGTCGAGCAACGGCCGGCCAGGGTTCCTAAGCAAAAGGCAGTCAAACGCAAACCGACTGAAGAATTCCAAGAAATCGCAGATAAAACTCTTGGTGCATTGGGTCGATGGGTGCGGAAGGTAAACACCCCAAAACCAAAGACGCCCGATGTTCCGGCCGAGCCTCAGTTGCCTGCCGAGGGTAAGCATGTGCCAAAGAACGTGGTCATCTATCCGCCAAAGGTGGGTACCGATGTACCGATCAAGCGACCACCGAAACATGGTGTCTCGGCGATGAACAACGACATTTTGAAACCACCGGGTAGGGAAAGTTTCTTGAACCTAGATTCAATTAAAGAATTCTTGGACAGGACACGCGATTCGATCAGTCGCCGAGTGCGCCGACCTGCATCCCCCGAGGCTATTGATACCGAAGAGGTACCCAAGGCAAATCTTGGTCTGGCAACTTTCGATGAGTTAGGCGGGCTTGGGCCGACCGAACCTAATTTTTTCGCACTCGCTGCGATTCACGAGAGCGGGGATAAGGCACGAGACACAATTGGTCGACGAGTCCGTAAGTCGGTAGCAATTGTGATTGGCTTGCTGATCATTGTCGCATCGATCGATGGTTATGCGGTCTCGGTCGTAACTCGTCAATCCAATCGCCTTGAGTCCGTGTATCGCGAAATGGTTGCGGCCAATGAAGAGGTGTTGGTGAGCGCAGTTGCAAGCGATCTAGCTATCCGGTCGTACCTCTTGTCTGGAGATCGAACGTATATTGACCGGTTTGAAGAGGCGCGACCCCAGTTGGTGACAGCCATCGACGACCTCAATCGAGTTGCCGAAAAACTCGGTGACCCGGGGTTGCTGCAATTGGTAAGCAACAGTTCACAAATCGTTGAGATTTGGTTACGCACGTTTGTAGATCGCACGATGGTCGTTGCATCGGCCGATACTCCTCGTGGCGACCAATTAGCTGGGGCAGAGCTCATAAATAACTTGCGTGGAGCCAGTACAAGTATCTCGAAATACATCGACGACGTGAACACCAAAGCCGTAGCAGTGGCAGCGCGAGTGAGAGTTCAGTCGATCGCCATTGCTGCACTGGTTCTTGTCCTTGCCTTCTTGGTCATAGCGGTTCTACTTATCCTGGGCGGTTCAGATATTTCGTTCCCCCTAATCAACTTGAGCCGAGTGGTCAATCGGATATATCGCGGCGAAAATAAGGCTCGCGCGGACGAGACGGCCGGACCGGCAGAGATAAGGGCCGTTTCACGCGCTGTCAACGAACTTGCCTACCAACAGGAGACCGCACACGAATGGGTAAGGGAATTCAATTTGTCCAAAACCAATTTCCTCAACACGGTCAATCACGAACTTCGAACACCGCTCACATCAATTACCGGCTACTCGGAGCTTCTCGGAGAAGATAGTCAACTCACAAATATCGAACGAAATCGAATGGCCACTGTGATTAATCGAAACGCCTTCCGATTGAATGACTTGATTGACAACATGCTGACCGTGCTTCGCATCGATTCGATGGAGGTGCGATTCAAAATGTCCACCTTTGATCTAAGGGACGTGATCAAGGAATCAATTGAGAGTTTTCAAGTGGCGGTCGAGTCTAACGAATTGACGATAAGTTCCGATTTGGGCGACGAACCCTTTATGGTGTGGGCCGACGAGAACGAAATACTTCGAGTTGTTAGCAATCTCATTTCCAATGCCGTAAAATTCAGCAACCCGGGTGGCCAAATTGATGTCTCCGCCCGACTGGTGACTGATGATTCCGGAAAACGCGAGGTTGCATTCTCGGTGTCGGACACGGGTATTGGAATCGTTGAGGCGGAATTGCCCCATGTGGGTAGTCGTTTCTATCGATCCAGTAATGCAATTTCAGCCGCCATTCCTGGTACCGGTATCGGTCTGATGATTGTCGGATTTATCGTCCATGAGCACGGTGGGTCTTGGTCGTTGAACTCATTGGAGAATTCCGGTACACGGGCCGAGTTTCGACTTCCACTTACCTTCGAATCGGCATCGCCAGCCCTCAGAGTTGGTCCTGCATCAGCCAGCGGATAGGGTGGCACGAACGGATTTGCCCGACCTAGCGTGCATGGGGTTTAGGCTGGTTCATATTCACCGATTAGTCGACTATGCAAGGCATATAGGACGTTCGATTGCCCGATAAGGCTATGCCCAATATGAACGACCAGGACTTTTCCTTAAGTCGAGGCCAACGAGTTGCCGTTGGCATTCTTTGCCTTGCCGTCGTTGCGCTCGTGTTTGTGTTGCTTTTCGAGCTTCGATATGAAGGCCGCGATGTTGCCCTATTGGGGACACTCGGGGTGATTTTTCTCGCTAACAATTATCTGCGTTATACCCGAATTCAAGATTTCCGTCGCGTTCGAGCCCGACTTGAATTGGAGCACAAGAGACTCGCAGAAGCGAATATTGCACTCACCCAAATTGACGATGATTTGCAGTTTCGCTTAGATGAGGAGCGCAAGGAACTTCGGGATCGATTGTGGTTTGATTCAGCGGTCCGTTCAATTTCAGTTCAATTGAAGAGCACACTTGCATCCGACAAGATAACTGAATTCCTCGCCCAAGGACTCGGAAGAGAACTGAAGGTTGACAGCGTCGTTTGCTATTCATTCGACGAACTATTGTGGTCTGGTTTCGTCAAGCAGTGGCATCGCCAACCCGATGAACTATTTGACGAGAGCGCTTTATCAAAGTATGAAGAAGAACTATTGGACATGGTCCACGATTTGTGGAATACAAACAGAGTATTGACGGTGAATGATTCGCACCTCTTTGACCCCTCCAAACGCGCAATTCCAGAGTTGGCGGCGATGCAAAAGGAAATTGCTCGCAGTTGGGTTTTAGCGCCAGTAGCCGACGGATCGAGTGTGATTGGTTTCGTGGCAGTGATGATGAAGGATGAAATTCGAGTATGGGAACCGATAGAGATTTCACTCATTCGACAAATGGCGTCCGAGACGGCAAGCGTCTGCGTACATGCGCGAATGTTCAATCAGTCGCTGCAGATTGCGGCAAATGACTCTGAGGTCGAGCGACTAGTCGAGCTTGGCAAACTTAAAAATAGTTTCATCGAGAATATGAACCATGAGCTTCGAACTCCGTTGACATCGATAATTGGGTATTTGGAAGTGATTATGGATGATGTGAATGCCGATACGGAACCCGAACTTGCGTCATCGCTGGTCGCCGTGCAACGAAATGCGCTACGACTCCAAATTTTGATAGAGAATATGATGCAGATCTCCAAGACCGATTTTGAACATGCGCCACTCGTGATTTCTACAGTGGACGTTGGACATTTGTTGAATGATGCGATCAATTCCTTGAAATTGGGTGCCGAGGATGGTGGAGTGGAGATGACTCTTCGGATGGACTCTCCTGCGAGCGATCTGATAATTGACGGTGATGTTAATCAACTCGAGCAGGTGTTCGTCAATCTATTGTCGAACGCAATCAAGTTCACTCCGCGAGATGGTTCGGTGACTTTAGTTGCGCGCCGGTTTCATGCCGAAGGCGACTTTGTGGAGGTTAAGGTTATCGATACAGGTATCGGGATACCGACTAAGGAATTTCCTAATGTCTTTCAGCGATTTTTTCGAGCATCGACTGCGACAAGCGCGTCAATTCCTGGATTTGGTATCGGATTGTCCTTGGTCCAGTCAATCGTTCGTGAGCACAACGGCACGGTCACATTTGACTCAATCGTGGGCAAGGGAACGACTTTCACCGTGAAGCTTCCCGCCCGACATCAATTAAGTCGACAAGCAAAGGTAGCAACATGAACGAAAAGAAAAAGCCGGTAATTGTTGTCGCCGATGATGACCGTGACATCTGCGAGTTAATCAAGATGCAGCTCACTCGTCATGGGTTCGAGGTATACATTGCCGACAATGGCGAAACTGCCATTGATTTGATTGTCGAACACGAACCAGCCATCGCATTGCTCGACATTATGATGCCCAAATTGTCAGGACTGGAAGTGGCCCGCCTGATTCGCGAAAACCCGAAACTTACAACCGTCAGCATCATGTTGATTTCGGCAAGAAGTAGCGGTCGTATTGAATCCGACGTCGATGATATTGGCATCAGCGACTACATCTCCAAACCGTTTAGCCCACAAGAACTCGTTCAACGAATCAACGACGTGATCAATAATCAACCTAACTAGAAGCCAAAACATTCATGACCACTATTCCGACTGCGCATCAAAAGGCAAAAATTGTCGTTGCCGACGATGACCTCGATCTTTGCGAGTTGCTAGAGATGAAACTGCGTCAGTCGGATTACGAGGTACATACGGCGATGGATGGTGTGCAGGCGCTAGAAGTGATTCGAAGCGTCCGACCAAACATAGTAATACTCGACATCATGATGCCGTTGATGTCGGGCATGGAAGTTTTGCGAGAATTGAAAGCTGATATTGAAACGGCTGATATTCCGGTCATCCTGATGACGGCGAAGCGGCAGGAATCGGATGTGAGTAGCGGTTTCGCCTTGGGTGTAGTTGACTACATTGTCAAACCGTTCAATTTGAAGGATCTCGTCATCCAAGTGAAAGGCGTTATCGCCGAGAGATAGTGCAGTTACCATTAAGTCATGGACGACAATGGGTCTGTCGAGCCTAGAAATTCCGCTACCAATGTAAATCTCCAAAGGTCCGCATTGGGGCGGGTCAAGAGATTCGGAATTGCTGCACTTGGATTGGGATCAGTTGCCTTTGCAATTGCTGTGTTTTTCATCGTTCGATATGCACCTCGGCATCGCTTGGTCCTAGTGCTGTTAACGGCCATCTATGTCTTGATAATTTTCTTGGTCTTGTCTGCGATACGCGACATAAGCAATATGCAAAGTCAAGTGGTCGATGAGCGCCAAAATCTTTATGCGCGAATCGAAACGGATCGCAGGAATCGTCAGAATCGTGAGTGGATTGACTCAGCAGTGAATTCAATTGTGACTCAGATGAAAGAGTCGATCGACCTTGACGAAATCATCGAGATCATGCTGGGCGGAATAGGGCAGAAGCTCCGCTCGGACTTCGTACACTTATATTCACTTGCCGAATTTCAAAGTTCAAGATTCTTGAGGCAGTGGAGCCGGACAACTATCACGCCGATTGATGTATCGAAGATTGCCAACTACGAATCGCGCCTTATTGACTTGACCAAACTCTTGAAGATGACTTCAGATGTCATCGTCGTCACCGACTCTCAATTAATTGACGAATTGCCCCATTCGTACCTCGATCTCATTCCAATCAGACAGGAGGTTGCACGAAGTTGGATTCTGATTACGTTAGGCGAAGTGAATCTGGGGTTGGGATACGTGTGGATCGGAATGGCAGAGGATGCCCGAGTTTGGTCGGACGCCGAACTTGGGTTCGTTAAGCGAATTGTTTCTGAAACATCGCAAGTATTGGCACACGCTTGGATGTTTAATCAGTCGATGCAGATTGCGTCGCATGATGCCGAAGTTGACCGGTTAGTTGAGCTTGGCAAATTAAGAAATAGTTTCATTGAGAACATGAACCATGAGTTGCGCACTCCGTTGACCTCGATGATTGGACATATGGAAGTGATTATGGGTGACGTAAGTGCCGAAACAGAGCCGGAGCTTGCCTCGTCGCTGCTCGCGGTGCAAAGGAATGCGCATCGGCTGCAGATCTTGATGGAAAATATGATGCAGATCTCTAAGACTGATTTTGAACATGTGCCACCGGTTATTTCGCTTGTGGACGTCGGGAATTTGCTGAGCGATGCGGCTAGTTCGTTGCAGTTGGGTGCCGAGGATTGTGGAGTGGACTTGACACTTCGGTTGGATTCTCCGGCGGGCGATCTGGTAATTGATGGCGACATCAATCAGCTCGAGCAAGTGTTTGTCAATCTGATTTCTAATGCGATCAAGTTCACTCCGCGCGGTGGATCGGTGAAGGTAGTTGCGCGACGGGTTCACGCCGACGGCGATTATGTGGAAATCGAGGTCATCGATACCGGTATTGGGATTCCAGCCAAGGAATTCCCGAATATATTTCAGCGATTTTTTCGGGCGTCGACTGCAACAAGTGCCTCAATCCCCGGGTTTGGTATCGGATTGTCGTTGGTCCAGTCAATCGTACGTGAGCACAACGGCACGGTCACATTTGAATCAACCGTGGGCAGTGGAACGACGTTCACCGTGAAGCTTCCCGCCACACATCAATTGGGTCGACCGAAAAAGTAGAATCTCGTGGTCCAAATGAAGATCGTGAGCGGGTCGCGGTAGTCCAGTTACCATGTGGTAATGCATGTCAATGCACTGGTAACGGACGACCCTGCCCTGACAGACACCGTTGACGCCAATTTGGCCCTGCGCAAAAGTCAATGGTTTGGGATTGGTGCGCTGGTAGTCCTGCTTATTGCACTCACGGTTATTTTGTTTCGCAATGCCGACAATTCCGTCAAGGATCTGAAAGTTCTCGCCGATGATGCCAGCTTGACGAGCAACATCATATTGACCCAACACGAGTCGCTCCAATTTGCGTCCTCCTTCGATCGATGGTTGAGCGGGACGACTACGCGGGCCAACCTTGACATTCGTCGCAGCGAGTTGACCGAAAAATTGGCTGCGATTGACAACAATGGTGTACCTACCCAGGAACATCTAACCGACGCGTATCTTGATTCGCTAAGAACTTTGGATAGCTACCTAATCGGGACACCAAATGGGTCTCTCCCACCAGATCAGCAGGTTGCTCTTCGAGCTAGTAGCCAGAGTGATCTGAACATGTTCATCATGCTTGCCAGCGAAATGACTCCGACGGACTCCAACGGAAGTATAGATCCTCTGGAAACGCTGTTTCAAAAGGAAATTGTTCGCCAAAATTCGCGGAACGCAGCTCTACTCGTGGCACTCACACTTATTTTCTTGGTTGCCGGATTTATTGCATTCACCCATTTGCGAGATTTAAAGAAAGTCCGCAAAAAGATGGAGATCGAGCGCGAGAAACTTGATGAGTCAAATGTCGCGATCAAGCAAATTGATGACGAACTTCAGTTGCGTCTCAATCAGGAGCGAATCGACCGGGCCGAAAGTGAGTGGATTAATACAACGGTCAGATCAATATCCCTTGAGTTTAAAAGCACGATCGTCCCCGATACGATCGCCGAATCTCTGGT
>JBDTPW010000062.1:0-2364 GCA_039932495.1 Ilumatobacteraceae bacterium | reverse complement strand
CCACCGACGATCGAACTTCCGTTGGCGATGAGGCTTGCCACGGCCACTACCGCCAAGCACAGCGTCATGGTCCAGGCGAGACGGGTACGGCCCGATAATCCGCTGATGAAAATGCTAAGAGCGCCTGCAAGCGACAGAACAAGAAAGCCGATTCGGAGTCGGTCTTCGGAATCAATTGCAAAAAGCGCTATGACAACCGTGGACGTTGCTATGAGAATTGCCCCGATGATGAGTGAGGCCACGTAGCCAACTCGCTGGGGCAATCCGTTGACGCCGGTGTGGCGATCGGATTCCAGGTCTGGCAAGACATTGACAAAGTGAGCGCCAACTCCAAGTAGTGATGCGGCGACAATTGCCCACAGCCGCGGCCACGGATGACGAGCAAGCCCGAGCGTGACACATGCAGGAAGCAACCCGAAGTCAACTAGGAACGGAACGGCGCTGGCAAATGTCGATTTCAATTTGAAGTTGTATGCCCAGGCCAAAGAAACTGCGGCGAGGTGCAGCGAACCGGCTCGCCAACCCGAAAACAGAGATAATGGAATGCACAGGATGAGTGCGACAACGGCGCAGGCGCCAACTAGTGAAGCACTGACCTGCCCGGCAACAATTGGTTTGTCAATGCGACTCGATCGCCTATCGCGTTGTCGATCGAGATAGTCGTTGCTCCAGCCAACTGATAATTGACCTGTCAACACCGCGAGAAATACCCACCACGTACCCGTTCCACGACCAACCTGGATGGCCAAAGCCGTCGCAATCGCCGTCACCGCGACGGTGGGCTGAAAGTGACTGGCCCGGACTAGTGGAACAATCGTTTTCAATGGAATAAATCAAACGGTCTTGGTAATTGGAAATGAATTGACCATCGAGATCAAGGAATCGAGCACTGCGCCTCTCTTCTCTGCAGGCGTTTTGCCAAGTCGCACGAGCACTAGATCGCGTCTTGGGGCAACGATGATGTATTGGCCTTCGTATCCGCAAGCGGCGAGGCTGTCTGTTTCGTTGGGAAGTGTCCACCAATGCGCTCCATAACCCAATCCCGATTCTGGATCCAACGCGGTTAGAGCGCGTGCGTGATTAACCCAGCCGTCTGGCAGAATTCTCCGACCATTCCAGACTCCGTCGTTGAGATATAGGTATCCGAATCTGGCGAAGTCGCTTGCCGTGGCAAATACGTATGACGAACCCACAAATGTCCCGGCTTGGTCGAATCGGGCCGTTGCACTTTTCATTCCTAGTGCGTCAAACAGTCGAACTTGAATGAACGCGGAGATTTGATCGCGGCTACCTGGACCATCCCCGAGCACGTCGCCGATCATCCGACAGATGATGTTTGTGGTTCCCGATGAGTACAACCACTTAGAGCCAACCGCGTCGGCGAGTGGCTGGGCAATTGCATATGCCGCATGGTCGTCTTTGCCAGATCCAAAGAGCATCTCGATGACATTAGAAACTTTGTCGTCTACATAATCCTCAACCCACGAAAGCCCTGAGCGCATGTTCAACAAGTGCTGGAGAGTGATTTGCTGACGACCGTCGTTGCGCCACTGTTCAATTGGTGCGGTCGCATCCGGATTGAGAAGATCATCCCCGAGCGCTATTCCAACTAAAGCGTGAGTAATGCTCTTGGCCATGGACCACGAAATGAGAGGGGCATTGCCATCGGTCCCTTCGGAATACGCTTCCGCCACAATCCGCCCTCGATGAATTGCCAGCATCGCCATTGTGATTCCCGTCTTTTCCCGATCTCCGATTACCGATGCAATCTCATTGCGCAATCGAGTGGCGTCAACATCCGAGTCTGGCTCGCCAGATTCCCAATCGTTGGTTGGAAACACAGTGGTAGACGTTAGAGCCATTGCTACTATTCTCATCACATGACCAACGAGGAACTCGTAAAAGAGGTTTGCCCAATCTTTAACTCAACAGGCTGGGCGCACTACTTTGTGCCCGAAACTCAGGCCAAAGGAGCCGAATTTGGGTTGGACGGACTCCAGTTCTATGTCATCGGTCGCGGTGGATCATTAGGCGATTGTGAGGGCTCGGCAGTCGCTTCCGCATTCGGCTATTTCAATCCAAAATTAATCACGACAGCATGGAATTCGGCCAGGGACAAAGTGGCGCCACGAATTGCCGGAAGGGCGCACTTGGAATGTTGCGCAAATTTGGGCCGCGCAAAGTTGTCTGATATTCCACATCTGGACGAGTTCGTCGCCGCTGCCAACGCGGTCAACGAGGCTACCGACGGCGACGGCCTCACGCTCTATGCCGCTGTCAAGGCGGAACCGTTGGCGACCGATTCTCCGGGACGCGCCATGCAACTAGTCACTATCCTGCGCGAATTTCGAGGTAGCACACACC
>JBDTPW010000061.1:0-23080 GCA_039932495.1 Ilumatobacteraceae bacterium | reverse complement strand
TTCGATTCTTGCGCAAATGAGCGCGACTCAAAATTGCCGCGGTGACCAAGACCCTTTCGACCTTCGGGTCGACCATTGTTGACCATGTCAGTCACTCGGGTCGTAATCTCGGCCAATCGAGAGTCGGCCTCGGCTTGGGTCAGATCTCCAGACGAAACCGCGGCGGCCAGTTTCGACTTTGCGTCGGCGACAATTGCGTCAATCACATTGGCCACATCCACCGACTGTGCGGCGGCAATTTCGGCAAGCGTCTTTCCGCTTTGTAACTGTGTCTGCAACTCGCTGGTCGAGAGACCAAGCACGGTTGCCAGATTGCTCAGGTCTGGACGACCGTGATGACCCTGGCTGCCGAATCCCATTCGACCTTCTGGGCGACCGTTGTTGACCATGTCGGTCACCTTGGTTGTGATTTCGGCCAATCGAGAGTCGGCCTCGGCTTGGGTTAGATCTCCAGACGAAACCTCGGCGGCCAGTTTCGATTTTGCATCGGCAACAATGGCGTCTATCACATTGGCCACATCCACCGACTGTGCGGCGGCAATTTCGGCAAGCGTCTTTCCGCTACGCAACTGTGTCTGCAACTCGCTGGTTGACAAACCAAGCACGATTGCCAGATTGCTCAGGTCTGGACGACCGTGATCACCGTGAACCACGACTGATTGGGACATAGATGCAAGTGCGTTCGTTGACTTTGCGTGCGCGGTTCCGACAAGACTGAACCCGGCAACGGTGACACCCATCGCAATTGCTGTTCCGGAAATAATCCCGGCGACTCGTGATTTCATGTGCGTATCCTTTCGACGTACTTCCGGGGGATCCGAAGTACCGGACGATCTTGCATTCTGAATGTAAGGATTGGACTGCAAACAAGTAAGAATTGATCAAGAAGTGGAAACCCTTGTCGAATAAGGCGATCGCGTGCGATACCGTCTCCACCATGGGTCCTCTCGACAATGCAGCCCACAGCATTGTCGTGGCCGAAGATGATCCAGCGGTGCGTACCGCGGTTACTCGCGTCTTGGAACTTGAGGGATACAAAGTTGTTGGAGTAAATGACGGTCGCGCTGCGCTGGACACCATCTCCCAACGGGCACCCGATGCGGTGGTCATGGACGTCATGATGCCCTTCGCAGATGGAATCACTGTGTGCAAGGAACTGCGCCATAGAGGAGTGCGCACGCCAATCCTCTTGCTCACCGCTCGCCACGAAATCGGGGATCGCGTTGCCGGACTTGACGCCGGTGCCGATGACTACTTGGTCAAGCCGTTCGCTGTCGATGAACTTCTTGCTCGAGTTCGAGCGTTGTTGCGCCGACATGAGTCGGCAACCAGCGGCTCACCCCTTAGAGTTGCCGATCTGAGTCTCGATCCAGCCAAACATCAGGTCATCCGAGGCTCTCGACTGATCGAACTAACCAAAACCGAATTTGACTTGCTTCAAATCTTGATGGAGCAATCTGGCATCGTTCTCACTCGTGATTATTTATACGAACAAATTTGGGGATTCAACTTCGAAACCAACTCCAAGTCACTCGATGTCTACATTGGCTATTTGCGTCGCAAATTGGAGGATAACGGCGAATCTCGTTTGCTGTTTACTGTTCGTGGAGTCGGATACGTGGTACGCCCCTCATGAGTCTGCGCACCCGTCTGATCATCACAATTTCGGCGATAGTGCTGATAGTCGTGAGCACTTTGTCGATTGGCACATTCATCATTGTCTCGCGACAACTTCAACATGAAACCGACCACACACTCGACGCCCGCGTGCAGTTGATAAGTGCTCAGTTGCAAGAAAACCGCGCGCTTGCTCCCTTTGGTTTGCGTCAACGTAATCCACTTGGTGACGCTTTGCTTCCGACGCGCTTCGACACGGTGACTCAGTTGATTAATGAGCAGGGAGAAGTAGTTATGGGAATTGGCGACGTCGACCTACCGGTTGACAGTGGTGACATCGCTATCGCCAATGGTTCGCAAACCGGAGTCCATCGGTCGTCTGTGCATATCAACGACACTCCGTATCGCATGCTCACCGTTCCGGTTTCAGGTGGCGGTGCATTGCAACTTGCCAAGGACACGGGCGACATCGAAGCCGCCAAACGAGGAATCTTGCGCTGGATCATTTCACTCGGTGCGCTCGGAATCATTCTCGCCGCCGGAGCTGGCTACATACTTGCACGTCGAATTTCGCGACCCATTCGTCAACTAGCCGAGACGGCAGAACAGATCGCAGTCACTCGTGAACTGTCCATGCCGTTGAACATCAAGGGCGATTCGGAAGTTACAACTTTGGCCACAAGTTTCAACAGCATGCTCAACGCACTTGGCACAAGCATGAGTCAGCAACGCCAATTGGTACAGGATGCCAGCCACGAACTTCGAACGCCGTTGACATCGTTGCGAGCCAACACCGAACTGCTCGAGCGGCCAGAGCTCGATGAAGCGACGCGCTTGTCGATCCTGCGAGACATGCGCGCTGAAGTTGATGAACTTGCGTCGCTTTCCGCCGAGCTCTCCGCACTAGCAAGTGATCAACGACTCAACGAATTGCCGTCGTTGATCAACTTGACCGAAATCGCCGAGGAAGTTGCGATGCGGGTTCGGCGACGAACGGGCCGCACGATCAATGTCATGTCCGATCAACCTGCTCTCGTCATAGCGCGGGCTGCACAGTTTGATCGGGCGTTGTCGAATCTTGTGGACAACGCCGTCAAGTTTGATACCTCAGATCAAGCCGTTGATATCTCCATCCACGAAAAACGGATTCAGGTTATCGATCATGGTTCGGGTGTCAACGACGAAGATAAGCCGCTCGTGTTTGATCGTTTCTACCGTGCAAACTCAACGAGAGCGCTTCCCGGATCCGGGTTGGGGCTCGCCATCGTTGCCCAATTTGCCGCCGACCACGACGCGACAACTTTCGTTATCGACACACCTGGCGGTGGCGCAACCGTGGGAATTCAGTTCCTCTAATTTGCTCGTGGCTGTCGAACGCCTTTGCGACTAGCCGACCGTTTGTATTGAATCTGCTCGTTTTCAAGCGCCATTTCCTCCGCCACCAGAGCCCTCATATTGTCCAGCCGCTCTTGACTAAATACGCCCGCGGCCACCGCGGCGCGAACGGCGCAATCTGGTTCTGATTCGTGCTTGCAATCCCGAAATCGACATCGTTCGGTGGCGGCAAACACGTCGGCAAAAGCCAACTCGATGCCATGGTGACTGATCCAAAGGCTCACGGCGCGCAATCCCGGTGTGTCGATGAGCCAACCTCCTCCAGAAATTGGAACAAGTTCGGCGGCGACTGTCGTGTGGCGTCCTCGTTGATCGCCGCTACGCACCTCACCAATGGTTTGGAGCAAAGAACCCGCCAGCGCATTGACCAACATTGACTTGCCGACTCCACTTGCACCCAGCACCACCAGAGTTCGATGACCAATTGCGTATTCGCGCAATGTGTCCATACCGGTGCCGTCGACCGCGCTGACAAAATGAACCGGAACGTCTCCGCTCACTTCTCTGACATCTACAAGAGTTGCCGCCATCAATTCTTTGTCCACTAAATCACATTTGTTGATCACGATGACAGGTTGAGCCCCACTGTCAAAGGCAAGTACTAATTCGCGTTCAAGTCGACGCTGATTTGGTGGACTATTTGCCGATTGCACGAGGAATACTGTGTCGATATTTGCCGCCACGGTGTGTGACTCTGCTTTTACAACATCTGACGAGACCCGCCGAGTGAGCGCTGAGTATCGATGAAGAACTCGGTCTACTCGCCCGCCGTCTGGAGAAACAAGCACCCAATCACCGACCGCTACATCGGCTCCAATATTTCTTGTGCGAATGGTGTCGCCTCTCGCACTCATCATGACCGTGCTCCACCCTCTATCGAGTCGACTGACACGACCTACGATGTGCGTCGAGATATCGGCCGGAGTAATCCCATCGAGCGATGCCTGCGGCACGGCGTTCCATCCAAGATCGATGAGATAATTTTTGTCACTCGAATTCAATTCACTTGTCATTCACCTAGTGACGATACCGAGTCATCATTGGTCAGAGATGTTGCACGATGTACGGTGAACAGCATCCGATTGCAAAAAGCAAAGCCATAGTGCATTTGGATTTGCGTGGATAGCCTTGACAAGCCCGTGGTAAACAACCTAACGATGAATCGACATGTCTAAACCCCTCGTCATAGTTGAATCCCCCGCGAAGGCAAAAACAATTGCCAAATTTCTGGGCAGTGATTTTGATGTTCGTGCCTCCGTTGGACATATTGCCGACCTCCCAAGCAAGGGTCTATCGGTCGATGTCGACAACGGATTCAAGCCGACATATGAACTCACCGAACGGGGTGCAACCGTCATCAAGGAATTAAAAGCGGCGCTCAAGGAATCCACGGCGCTCTATCTGGCAACGGACGAAGACCGGGAAGGCGAGGCGATCGCCGGACACCTTTTCGAATACCTCAAGCCAAAGGTTCCGGTGAAACGAATGGTGTTTCACGAAATCACCAAGGCGGCAATTGACGCGGCAATCGCCAACCCTCGTGAAATTGACTACAAATTGGTCGACGCGGCCGAGGCCCGACGAATTCTTGACCGTCTATATGGATATGAGGTGTCGCCGATCCTGTGGCGAAAGGTAAACCGAGGACTTTCCGCGGGGCGTGTGCAGAGCCCGGCAATTCGTCTGGTAGTCGAGCGAGAGCAAGAACGAATGGCCCATGTCTCGGCCGCTTACTGGGATCTCGAAGCCGTTACCGCAACGGAGCCAAGTTTCACGGCGACGTTGCTGAGCGTGGACGGTACTCGCATTGCTACCGGCAAGGACTTTGATGAGAAGGGCATCGCCAAGGATGGCGTCGTCGTCATCAACGAGTCTCGTGCCAACGATCTCAATGCGGGGCTAAAGGATGTCGCCCTCAGCGTTCGAAGCGTGGAAGAAAAGCCCTACCGCAAGTCTCCGCGCGCCCCGTTCATGACAAGCACATTGCAGCAGGAAGGCGGTAACAAGTTACGCATTACGGCAAGTGAAGTGATGCGACTTGCCCAAGGATTGTATGAGGCCGGCTACATCACGTATATGCGTACCGACAACGTGACTCTTGCCGATGATGCCCTGGCGGCCGTGCGATCCGAAATTTCTCAGAACTACGGAAAGCAGTACTTGTCGAGCGAACCGAGAGTCTATAAATCGAAGGTGAAGAATGCCCAGGAGGCACACGAGGCAATTCGTCCGTCTCTACCGCTTCGCAGTCCCGAGCAACTTTCCGACGAATTGCGTTCAAACGAACTCGCACTGTATCGATTGATCTGGCAGCGCACCCTCGCCTCCCAGATGTCCGACACGAATGGCACGACTGTCACCGTTCGTCTCGGCGGTTCTGCGCAAACCAAACCACCGAGCGATTGCGAATTTTCGGCTAGCGGTACGACGATTACCTTCCCTGGATATCGACAGGCATACCAAGAAGTTGATGACGACGCCGAAGTGGAGAAGGAAGCTCTACTGCCCGCGCTAACGATAGGTGACTCTGTCCAAATTTCGGCGGTCAATTCAATTGGCCATGCAACGTCGCCCCCTGCAAGGTTCACCGAACCGACACTTGTGAAAAAACTTGAGGAGCTGGGAATCGGGCGTCCGTCCACCTACGCATCCATTCTCGGCACGATCATCAACCGCGGTTACGTATGGAAGAAAGGCCAAGCCCTCGTTCCTTCGTGGACTGCATTTGCCGTCGTGCGTTTAATGGTCAACCATTTCGGCACACTCGTGGACTACGACTTCACCGCCACCGTCGAGGAAGAACTCGATGAAATTGCCCAAGGCACCCGCCAACGCGATACCTGGCTCGGTGAATTTTACTTTGGTAATGGCAAGGAACTTCCAGGGCTCAAACCACTTGTAGAGCACAACATCGAAAATATCGACGCCGCGGCGCTCAACGCTTTTCCAGTCGGCTTGCACCCTCAGACAGGCGAAGAGATCGTGTTGCGTCCCGGAAAGTTTGGACCGTATGTGCGATGCGGCGACAACACGGCGTCCGTCCCCGACACGATGACTCCCGATGAACTCAACGTCGACATCGCCGTCGCTTTGCTCTCGGCCCCCAAATTCGATGAGCCCATCGGCGAGATCGACGGACTGCCAGTTTTTCTGAAGAACGGTCGATTTGGTCCATATGTTCAGTGGGGGACGAATGAAATATTCCCGCCGGGTTTCGAGAAACCGAAGATGGTGTCGCTATTCAAGTCGATGAGTCTGGAATCGATGACGATGAATGATGCGGAGCGACTGCTAGCACTTCCACGAACTGTCGGCGCAGACCCGACTGACGGCGAAATAATTACGGCGCAAAACGGCCGATACGGTCCATACATAAATAAAGGTAAGGAAAGTCGTTCTCTCGATTCGGAAGATGACATATTTACTGTCGATCTCGAGACCGCGTTGGCCAAACTCGCCGAACCACGGGTGTATGGACGGCGTGGACCTGCCAAGCCTCCTCTTCGTGAATTTGGACCAGACCCGATGAGCGGCAAGCCGGTTGTGGCCAAGGACGGAAAGTTTGGCGTGTATGTCACCGATGGCGAAACAAATGCCAGCCTCACCCGCGGCGACCGCCTCGAATACGTCACGCCGGAACGAGCGTTCGAATTACTCGCCGTGCGCCGCGAGAATGGACCAAAACCGTTCGCCGGTAAGCGGGGCAAGGTGGGCAAGAAACCCGCAAAACGACCCGTCAAGAAAGTCACCAAAAAAGCGGCCAAAAAAGTCGCCAAAAAGAAAGCCAAGCCACGGAAGAAGAAGTCCGAATGAGTGGCGCCCAGTACATCGCCTTTGAAGGTCTCGAAGGTTGCGGAAAGTCCACTCATGTCACCCGACTCGCCGCAAACTTGAATGGGCTGGCAACGCGCGAACCGGGTGGGACAGCACTCGGGGCCCCACTTCGAGCGATCATGGCCGATACCTCTAATACAGCGTTATCGCCACGAACCGAGGCACTCTTGATGGCCGCCGATCGGGCTCAACACATCGCGGAGCTAGTGAAGCCGGCGCTTTCGCAAGGCCGTCATGTGGTTAGCGATCGAAGCGTGTATTCATCACTCGCCTATCAGGGTTACGGTCGAATGCTGGATTTCGACGAACTACGCCGAATCAACAATTGGGCAATCGATGGATGTTGGCCGAATTTGGTGGTATTTATCAGCGTTCCACTCGATGTGTTGCTTGATCGCTTGAAGAAACGCGAACTAGATCGCTGGGAGCGTGAGGACCGCACATTTTTCGAACGGGTTCTCGACGGTTATCAGAAAATGGCGGCGGCCGATCCAAATGGCTGGTTGATTGTCGATGGCCTTCTGGCTAAAAATGAACTTGAAGAGAACATAACCACGCTCGTTCGTCAACGACTCTCCATATAGTTGGAGTTTCAATGGACAGCGTCTGGGATCCGGTCGTCGGCCAGGATCGTGCAGTTGAACGATTGATCCAATTGTCACGAAACCCGGTCCACGCATATCTCTTTGTTGGCCCGGAAGGTTGCGGCAAGGAGGAAGCGGCGCGCGCATTTGCCACGCTACTTATCACTGGCAAAGACGATTCATCCTCACGTCAGGCCAAATTAATTGCTCGTGGGGCGTTTGCCGATGTCAGCGAAGTATTGCGCGAAGGCGCTGCGGTCGACAAGGACGAGGCCGACAACATAGTCCGCCAGGCAGCAACAACGCCGACCGAGAGTCCGGTGAAAGTAGTCATTGTCCACGAGGTTCATCTGATGAGAGACTCTGCGGCGGTTCGATTGCTCAAAACAATTGAAGAACCGACGCCGACGATGATTTTTATCCTGCTTGCCGATCAGATAGTTCCGCTACTCTCCACTATTACCTCACGCTGCGTCGTGTTGAATTTCGTACGACCCGACGATGCCACGATCATCTCCGAACTCAGAAAAATCGGTGTGTCCAGTAAGGATGCTCAAGCAATTGCACGCGCAGCAAATGGAAATATCCAACGTGCGCGCATGCTTGTCAGCGACAAATGGCTCGCGGAGAGACAACAGGCGTTTTCAGACGTTCCATACCAACTCGATGGAACTGGGGCGACCGTGGCAAGAGTTGTTGATGAGCTACTCGAGCACATAGATACGGCGTCGGAACCATTACTCACTGAGCACGCCAATGAATTGGAGGAATTGGAGCAGCGTGTTGCGCTTACGGGCGAGCGAGGCAGCGGTCGAAAGACGCTCCAAGATCGCCACAAACGACAAGCGCGAAAGTTCAAGAGCGACGAGTTGCGCAGTGGTTTGAGCGCGATTGCCGCCACATATCATTCGTTTGTCACGTCACTAGATAGTTATCCAGACACAGGAAAGTATTCCGAAGCAATCGGACGGATCCATAAAGCGATGGGCGCACTTGCTCTCAACGCCAATGAGACGTTGCTACTTCAATCGCTGTTTTTGCAACTGCCGTCACTCATGATGATGGCCCGAGTCGCTCCAGTAAACTAATTCGGCATTAACCCGCCCAGGTAGCTCAGGGGTAGAGCAACGCACTCGTAATGCGTAGGTCGTGAGTTCGATTCTCATCTTGGGCTCGATTATTTCAACGTCACAGTCTTTGTGTCTTGGGCAACAAGCGAGCCATCCATTGCGGAGTATTCCATCGCCGCGAATTGGTATTCACCTGGGGCGAGACCACCGATCGCCACACTCCATGGTGTCCATGCTGGCGCCGCACCACCGGCCGTAGTCGCGCCTTGCCGGACTATTTTCCCATTGCGCGAAACACTCCAGGCGACGTTGGCCTCAAAGGTTGAAGCGAGTCCGCTCAGTGTGAAACCTTGCGCGCTCACCTGAGCACCCCCCTCTGGAGAAGTAATCCACACTGGTGCCACCACCTCATAGGCCGGCGCCCGAGTGAACGAGTTACTTGTGTCGACATGTCCCGCAAGCGAATCGACCTTCTTGCCGTCAACTAGGAAGAAGACTTTCGGGGTTGCTGGATTGGCGGCTGTGGCAGTCCACACCAATTGGGCGATGGCGAGTTGCTCTCCCTCGGCGCCAACATTCAACTTGCCAAATGTCAAATCAACAATTGCCGTGTCACCGATAATGATGACGCTGTTGATCTGTGTGCCTGCTGGCCAAAGAGTCGTGTAGTCAGAGTCTTTGGGTTGACTACTAACAAGCGATCGCAGTGCGGCCGTGATCGGATCGGGGGTGATCTCGATGTGGGCGAATTCGCGATAGAGGCGAAAACCGCGGGAGGTTTCTCCTACCCAATACTGCGCCAAAGCCATTGACTCTGCTGGCAGTGTGGTCTCGGTAGTTGAAGTTGGCTGAGATGTCGTGGATATTTCAGTAGTAGTTGGGGTAGTAGTTGAACTAGTCCCACATCCACTCAACGGGATAGCGATCGTTGCGCTAATCAGTAGCACCAATTTTGCACGCGCTCGAGTTCTCATCGCAATCCCAATTCGTCGTTCAACTCAAGACACGACCTTGACGGACGAACTCCACTGCAGCTTCCAATTCTGGTGAAAGGAATCGATCGGGCCCAGGTCCGGAAACAACTTTGCGCAATCGATCTCGGACCGCACCGGTGACCGGACCTGGTTGCAACGGTGCCCGGAGATCTAGCGCCCGAGCCGCGGTAACAAGTTCGATGCCGATGATCCGTGTCAAGTTGCCTATCCCCTGACGCAATTTGCGGGCGGCATTCCAACCCATGGCCACATGATCTTCCTGCATCGCGGAACTCGGTATCGAATCAACGCTTGCCGGTACGGCGAGGCGCTTGTTCTCCGACACGAGTGCGGCCTGCGTGTACTGGGCGATCATCAAACCGGAGTCCACTCCAGGATCATCGGCCAGAAAAGGAGGCAGACCATTAGACCGTGACTTATCAAGCATTCGATCCGTTCGTCGTTCGGACATTGAGCCAAGATCGGCAACCGCAATTGCTAAAAAGTCGAGTACATAGCCGACCGGCGCTCCGTGGAAGTTTCCGTTCGAACTGACGCGTCCGTCGGGCAGCACAACCGGATTATCGATCGTGGCGGCAAGTTCGCGAGTCGCCACGAGCAGCGCGTGCGACATCGTGTCGCGCATCGCTCCGGCCACCTGAGGTGCGCAGCGGAGTGAGTACGCGTCTTGAACTCGATCGTCGTCGTGTAGGTGCGAGGCAACGATTGGAGAATCTTTGAGCGCCGAATACATTCGCTCAGCACTCACCGCTTGTCCAGGATGAGGGCGCAATGGCGCGTGTAATTCCGGCGCAAAAACCGCATCTGTGCCGAGCAATGCTTCGACGCTCATTGCAGCCACAACGTCGAGAGAATCGCACAACATCGAAAGATCGGCAAGGGCAAGGATGAGCATGCCGAGCATGCCATCGGTGCCGTTGATCAGCGCAAGACCTTCTTTTTCGCGTAATTCGATCGGCGCGATACCGGCTTCCTTCAACAATTCCTGCACAGGGCGATTCGCGCCCTTTGCATTAACGGCCTCGCCCTCACCCATCAGCACCAACGCGCAATGCGCCAGCGGCGCGAGATCTCCACTGCAACCAAGCGAGCCAAACTCGCGCACAACCGGCGTGATGCCCGCGTTTAGCAACGCCGCCATCGTTTGGGCGACGATCGGACGAACCCCGGTCCGGCCAGAACACAGTGTTTTCAATCGAATGGTCATCAGTGCGCGCACGACCTCGCGTTCAACAGGTTGGCCAATTCCTGCGGCATGAGAGCGAATGAGCGAACGCTGCAATTGGGCACGCAATTCTGGCGCTACGTGGCGAGTGGCCAGTGCCCCAAACCCTGTCGAAATTCCGTACACGGGTTCGGGTGAAGCCACGAGCGCATCGACATACGCACGGGCAGTTGTCAGCGCGGCGATGGCCTCATCCGAAAGTACAACGTTTGAATTCCCCCGAGCGACGGCGAGTACGTCATCAATTGTCATTCCGTTGGAATTGATGACAACGCTAGACATGTGTCGACTTTCTAGCGGTCGTAAATTGGAATGTCCGCACCAACAAATTCCTTAAATAGTCGCAGAACTTCTCCTGGCTCGGCGTGACGATCAACCGAATGCTTGGAAAACAATAATTGTCCGTCGACTTCAACATTGAATACTCCCTTATCACCCATGACCAGAGTGAGATCGGCGATGATGTGCTGATAATCGCGAATGAGATCTGAAATCGCGCTCACGGCGCGCTCTGAATAGTCTCAAGGAACGCAATAGGTGATTCGAACGTGGTGAATTTGCTCAGTTGCCATGTTGTGCAATCTAGTTCAGGCATACTCGCGGTCATTCCCCGTCGTACCCTCATGGCAGACTGTGCTTGTGGAAATTCTCGTAGGAGCACTCATTGTTTGTGTTGTTGTCGTTGGGGTACTCATTTTGCGGCGACAGGCTAAAGCACCAATAACGGCGATGTCGGCTGTGGCTCCTGTGGATCAGGCTTCGCTTGTCGATGCGGTTCGTACGGCGATTGACGCCCAAATTCGACAAGTCACTCAAGACGCGTTGAACAATGTCAACAACCAAGTTGATCGCCTGTATCAGGCAAGGGCGCAAACCCTTACCGGTGAGACCAAGACCCTGCTCGACCCTGTCGCCTCGCAATTGAACGAACTGCGTGGCGCGGTCACAAGTTTGCAGTCGTCGTACGACGAGAACAAGGGTCTGAGCAGCATCATTAGTACCCAAATTTCTCAACTCACCGATACCACTGCCGCCCTCCAAGGAGCGCTTAAATCAAGCAGTGCTCGTGGCGCATGGGGTGAGCAACAACTTCGAAACGTCATCGAACTTGCCGGCATGGAGTCATACTGCGATTTTGATGAGCAGACTACGTTCAGTAACAATGACCGATTGCAACGACCGGATGCGGTCGTCCGCCTGCCCAACGACAGTTGGGTGGTCATCGATGCCAAAACGCCACTCGACGCTTATCTCCGTGCTCAAGAGGCACCCGATGCGGCAACTCAGCAGCGCTTTTTGCAGGACCATGCCAAGGCCGTGCGCGATCACGCCCGTGTGCTTGCCGACAAGAAGTATTGGGATCAATTCGATCGCTCTCCCGAATACGTCATCATGTTCATTCCCGGTGAATCATTTCTCTCCGACGCGCTGCGCGCCGACCCAACCTTGCTCGAAGTTGCGATGCGCAGTCGAGTACTCATCGCCTCGCCGGTCAATTTGCTCGCGCTTTTGCTCGCTGTTGCCAAGGGTTGGCAAGCATTCCAAATTGCCGAACACGCCGAAAAGATCGCCCAACTCGGAAAGGAACTGTACGAACGAGTCGGTACGGTGCTCGACCATGTCGACAAAACGGGTCGCGGGCTCGACAGCGCGATCAAGGCGTACAACTTGATGGTCGGTTCGATGGAGAGTCGCGTGTTACCGACACTCAGAAAATTCAAGGAAACTGGAATTACCGCAGGCGAAGTTGACGATCTGAAAGCCATCGATACCGCACCACGTCAACTCTCTGCACCCGAACTCAATGGCTGACCGCAACGCTTTCGCGCAAGAGGCAATGCAATATGCCCAGAGCCTGTACACGACGGCGTTGCGAATGACTCGAAACCCTGCGGACGCACAGGATCTTGTTCAAGAGACGTACCTCAAGGCATACAGAAGCTTTGCAACGTTCGATGAAGGTACGAATCTTCGTGCATGGCTGTTCCGAATCCTTACCAACACGTTCATCAACAACTATCGGGCCAAGCAGAGGCGCCCCCAAGAATCTGAACTCAAAGACGTGGAAAATCTGTATCTCTATCACCGACTTCCGGAACTATCGCAGTTGTCGAGTAGCGCGGAAGATCAACTCATGGATATGTTCGCCGGTTCGGAGGTGCGCGAGGCCCTCGAGAGCCTGCCGGAAGCATTCCTCATGCCGGTGCTTCTCAGCGATGTCGAACAGTTTTCATACAAGGAAATCGCAGAAATTCTGGAGATTCCCATTGGTACCGTGATGTCACGCCTGCACAGAGGAAGAAAAGCATTGCAACAAGCGTTGTATGAATATGCAATGAATCGGCATCTTGTATCCCAACAAGCACTCGCCGAAATTGCCCAGCCGACAAGTACATCAACTAACTGAAACGGACAAGAAGACCATGGCCGACTGCGACGAAACCATTAAGGAACTGGAACGGTTTCTGGACAGTGAGCTCGCAACTGAGAAACTCGAACACTTGACTACCCACATCGGCGGGTGCATCGATTGTCAGCAAACATTCGAGTTCCACGCCGAGTTGCGACAAATTGTTCGTCAAGCGGTGAAACATGAGCCGCTTCCTGAGCTCTTGATCGATCGAATCAAAGAGTGCTTCGGAACAGATCTGTCCGACGAATCAAATCTACGGTAAGCAATTCGCTACCCTATACACCATGATCGCCGGAGAAGTTTGGCACTATTGGCTTGGTCTCATATTGCTAGTGGTCGGTGTTGCCTCCATAGTTGGGCTTATTGGCGGATACCTTAAACAGGTAACCGCAATGAAGTATCCAAACCGTCGCCAACGACAATCGCAGAAATAACACTGCGAGGCTCATGCCCGCGCTCACCGAAAATCTTCAGACGCACCCACTGGTCGTTGCGACGCTACCTCGGTGCACGTTTCCACCCGTTGGAAATGCCGTTACTTGTGCCGTTTCTGGTGGCGCAGACTCGACGGCGCTACTCATTTTGAGTGTCGCTCATGGATGTCGCGTGACGGCGATTCATATTGATCATGGGATGCGGCCCGATTCTCATCGCGAGGCCGCACATGTGCAAAAAATCGCCGATGCGCTGGGTGTCGATTTCCAAGCCAAGCGAGTGCACGTTGAACCAGGTGGAAATCTTGAGGCAAGATTGCGCGACGCCCGTTACGCCGCGCTCCCCGTCGACGTACTGACCGGGCACACCGCCGATGACCAGGCCGAAACCGTGCTGATTAATCTGTTGCGCGGCTCGGGGCTAGGCGGATTGTCTGGCATGCGACCAAACGAACAGCATCCACTTCTCAAGTTGCGTCGATCGGAAACCAGGGAGTTGTGTCGGTCATTGGAAATTGACGTGATCGATGATCCGTCCAATGAGGATCCTAAGTTTCAGCGCAATCGAATTCGCCACGAGTTAGTCCCGCTGCTCAACGATTTGGCGAGTCGTGACGTCTCGATGATTCTGACCAGACAGGCAGATCTACTTCGGGCCGACGCGGACCTACTCGACGAACTTGCAATGCAATTGGATCCAACTGATGCGCAACAAATTGCCAATGCCCCCGTTGCTCTTGCGCGTCGGACAATTCGCGCATGGATTGCCTCTCCGTATCCTCCTGACTCGGCAACGGTTGAACGCGTGCTTCAGGTCGCTAGGGGCGAAGTCACGGCATGCGACATCGGCAACAACAGACAAGTGCGTCGAAGTCGCCAGCGTCTGAACATTGTCTCAATCGGCGACTCGACAAACATCTCTTGATTCCAAGATACGGCTTAGTTTTCTTGGTGTATCGTATTGGTTCAATGTTGACCGAAATCGAACGTCGTACTTATAACCAGATCCATAGAGGTCACAACTAGTGCCACCAAAACTACGGGGGAAATGGGCTCTAGGAATCACCCCTCGACACCTCACTTGGATCATCAAGGACAAACTTGCAATCTGTGAACGACCGGGCGGATTCGGCGTCAATCATCGACGAGTTCGACGTCAGGAAGAAATTATTTGGCTCCGCGAAAACGACTTTGGCTGTGTCATTTCGATAATTGGAGCACCACACAATCTGCACAATTACGAAGAATTGCAGATGCCGTACAGACATCGGCCACTTACGGGAACCGAAGACATGAACCTCTGGCTGAAGAAGTTCTATTCGGAAATATCAGACCTCTTGGACAAAAACATCAAAGTTATTATTCACGGCGAAGAGGTAAGCGGTCGCCTCATTGGATTGTTGGGCGGCTACATCAGGTGGTCTGGCCTGATTGACGACGTATCGCAAGTGACGATGCTTACCGAACGAATTGGTGGACGACAACTCGACCCGGAATCGCGTGAACTGATCATGAATGTTCACGAGTTGCGTTAAACACGCCATCTATTTTCCGCCAAAGTAGTATCAATTCGTGCAGGGTCAGCGAGTTCTGGTTACCGGAATGGGTGGCGAACTCGGATCACTCGTAGCAACCCTTCTCGAAGACGAATCCTGGGTTGGTGAGATCGAGGGTGTTGACGCAAATCCCCCGCGGCGAAGACTCAAGCGCAGTAATTTCCACCTCATCGATCCGTTTGACAATTCCCGTGTTTCAGAGATCATCCAAAATTTCAATCCACATGTCATCCTTCACTTAGGAGTATGGGAACCAGATGCTCGATTGAGAACTCGCGATGCAAAAACGTTCAGCGACCAATTCGCTCGCGGGGTACTGGAGGCGGCCAAGGTGTCCCCGGCTCTCCAATCGCTCATTGTCCGCAGCGGGTTCGAGGTGTATGGAACACATGGCCACTGGCCACGGCTTCCAGATGAAAAAAGTGGCCTGGATCCACAATCAACATTTGGACACATGCTTGTCGATCTCGAGCAACGCACGACTGATGTGGCGACGACTCGAGGAATTTCAATTGCAATGTTGCGCTTCGCAACCATTATTGGACCGCACGTACCTAGCCCGCTTGGTCGATTGCTCAGGCTTCCGACCGTTCCTTATAACCCATTAGGTAATCCACAATTCTCAGTGATTGGTGATCTCGATGCAGCGAGGGCAATTGTCACCGCGGCAGCAAATCAATGCGACAACATCGTAAACATCGCCGCGGTCGGTTCCATCTCCGTTGCCTCCGCAGCAAACATTGGTCGTCGGCTCGCTTTGCCGGTCATTGGGCCCGCCTGGTGGGTGACTCGCGCAATATCCGGTATCGCAGGAGCCCCAGTGCCAGATCATGTCAATGAGTTGCTGCTACACGGTCGCGGTGCATCGTGCGAAGCGGCATCGCTATTGGGATTTACTCCTCAATTCACCACCGCTGAGATCATTGCTCGTTTGTATCACTGGCCGGGCATTGTTCGTATTGCGTCCGATCGACGGGTGGCCTAGCGATGCCATTCACCCAAACGAGCGACAACATCCGCCTTCATTATGAAGTGGTTGGAAGACGCTCCGGCGCTCCAGTGCTCATGATTCAGGGCCTTGGCGCCGACAAAAACGCGTGGAATCTTCAGCGGGTGGCCATGGCGACTCGCTTTCGGATGATCGCATTTGACAATCGAGGGGTTGGCCGAAGCGACAAACCATCGGGACCTTACAACCTCGAACAAATGGCCGACGACGCGGTCACCGTGCTCGACGCCGCGGGATTGAATGATGCGCACGTCGTCGGCGCTTCGATGGGTGGCGTCATCGGTCAAATCATCGCAGTCAAATACCCAGACAGAGTTCGGTCCTTAACTCTCGCTTGCACGGCAAGTCGAAATCATCCGTGGCGTCACGAACTTCTGCAGCATTGGGCCAACACCGCACAATTTCGGGGGATGTCCGCACTTGGGCGGCAAACCGCTCAATGGGTCATAGGACCGCGATCACTTCGACGAATCATGCCGACAATCGGATGGCTCGGACCATTGGCCGCAATGCGTCCATCTGCTCCTTTCGTTTCTCAGGTGCAGGCACTTCTCTCGCACGACGAATCGCTGCACGCCGCGATCTCCACTATCAAGGCCCCGACATTGGTCATCGTCGGCAATCAAGATATTCTCACCCCGCGAGGCGACAGCGAGGAAATCGCCGAAAAAATATCGAATTCTGAACTAGTCGTTATCTCGGGTGCGGCTCATGGACTGATGTTTGAGCACGCCGGTACTTTCAATCGTGTGCTCATCGAGTTTTTGCAGCGAGTCGAACGGTCAGTTAATAACTGACTCGAGCAACACAGCCGGCGCGGCCATAAGTGCGTCGGTGGCCTCGCTGGACGGCAACTTATTGCACGCGGCTTGAGCCATCGCCACATAGCTTCGTGCACTTTCAACAGCGCTTTGCACTCCGGAATTCGAACGCACGATACTGAGTGCTTTGTCACGCTCAATTTCGTCAAGCGGTTTTCCGAGCAATTCCTTGAGTTCGACGGCCGGCGCGCCGCCAGCGGCAAGCGTCAATAACACCGGAAGCGTGTACACACCTTCCTCCATGTCGTGACCGGCCTGTTTGCCAAGTTCATCGTCGGTAGAAATGATGTCGAGGATGTCGTCGACGATTTGAAACACCATTCCAAACGAAGTGCCATAACTGGTGAGAGCGTCAATTTCGGGTCGACTATGACCGGCCACAATTGCTCCGACCCGAGCGGCGGTTGCATATAGCGACGCCGTTTTTCCTTCAATGCTGAGTAGGTACGACGGCACCGGACGTGAAATGTCGTATGTGTGGCGCAATTCTTCGATCTGACCTTCACATAACTGGCCAATCGTGCGGGCAAGTAGACCCGCAATTTCGGTACCCAATGAGGCGGCTATCTCGGAGGCCCTGCTCAACAGAAAGTCGCCGGCCAAAATCGCCTGCAGGTTGCCCCATTTGGCATTTACGGTCTCCACGCCGCGTCGGGTGGTGCCTTCATCCATGACATCGTCGTGGTAAAGCGAACCCAAGTGAACTAGTTCACAGGCAATTCCGCCGTTTATGACGTCATCGCTCACCGGCAGTGAATTTCCCACCTGCGCCACGGCGAGTGTCATCACTGGACGCAAACGCTTGCCGCCGGCGACAATCAGATGTGATGCGATCTCGGTGAGATATGCGTCCCGCGTTCGCACGGACGCAATGAGTGCGGCTTCGACCCGGTCGCGATCTGTGTCCATGCACGGCAAATCCAACAGCGGAGAGGCAAGAGCCATGTCGTAAGGCTAGGCAGATTCGGAAGCGATGCGAACAGCATTGTGAGCGGTCACCTCGCAGATACACTGAATCCAGGTTCGCAGAAGAGAAAAGGCGGTCTGTACGGTGTTCGAACGCTTTACCGATAGGGCCCGAAGGGTCGTTGTCTTAGCGCAGGAAGAAGCCCGCCTGCTCAACCACTCCTACATCGGAACCGAGCACATTTTGCTTGGCCTTATTCATGAGGGAGAGGGCGTCGCTGCAAAGGCGCTCGAGTCATTGAACATTTCGCTCGAAGCCGTTCGCGCGCAGGTCGAAGAAATCATCGGCCAGGGTGGATCTTCGCCTTCCGGCCATATCCCGTTTACCCCAAGGGCCAAGAAGGTCCTCGAGCTTTCGCTTCGCGAGGCTTTGCAACTGGGACACAACTACATCGGAACCGAGCACATCTTGCTCGGCCTCATTCGCGAAGGCGAAGGAGTGGCCGCCCAGGTATTGGTCAAGTTGGGCGCCGATCTCAGCCGCGTTCGCCAACAGGTCATTCAATTGCTTTCTGGCTACCAGGGTCCCGCGGGTAAGGGCGAAGGACAGCCCGTTGGTGCAAAGGAAGAGCAACCAGAAAAAGGAAGCAGCCAGATTCTTGATCAGTTCGGACGAAATCTCACCCAACTTGCGCGAGACAACAAACTCGATCCTGTAATTGGTCGACTCAGCGAGATGGAACGCGTGATGCAAATTCTGTCTCGTCGAACCAAGAACAATCCCGTGCTCATCGGCGAACCCGGTGTCGGCAAAACCGCAATCGTCGAGGGTTTGGCCCAAAAAATCGTACGCGGTGATATTCCCGAGACGCTCGCCAACAAACAGTTGTACACACTCGATCTCGGCGCGCTAGTCGCGGGAAGTCGCTACCGCGGTGACTTCGAAGAGCGATTGAAGAAAGTGTTGAAAGAAATAAGAACTCGCGGAGACATCATTTTGTTCATCGACGAGATTCATACTCTCGTCGGCGCGGGTGCTGCCGAGGGCGCTATCGACGCCGCATCGATCCTCAAGCCGATGCTTGCTCGAGGCGAATTGCAGACGATTGGCGCTACTACTCTCGACGAGTTCCGCAAACACTTCGAAAAAGACGCTGCACTCGAGCGTCGTTTTCAACCGGTCAAGGTCGAGGAACCAAGCGTCGCGCACACGATCGAAATTCTCAAGGGAATACGCGACAAGTACGAAACTCATCACCATGTGACGATTACCGATCAGGCACTCGTTGCCGCGGCAAACTTGGCAGATCGGTATATTTCCGACCGATTTCTTCCGGACAAGGCGATTGACCTCATCGACGAGGCCGGCAGTCGGCTGCGCATCAAGCGAATGCACACACCTCCCGATCTCAAAGAAGTAGAAAATCGAATTACGCATGTCCAAGAGGCCAAAAAGAAGGCTGTCGAGGAAGAGCGGTTTGACGAGGCAGGGCGCCTACGCGACCAAGAGCGAGCGCTCCTCGAAGAGCGCATGCAAAAGGAAGCCGACGTCAAGGCACAGGGCATTGATCTCTTTGATGAGGTCAACGAAGAGGCAATCGCCGAGGTGCTGAGCCTGTGGACGGGAATCCCTGTGTACAAACTCACCGAAGAGGAAACCGTCAAGTTGCTCAGCATGGAAGTCGAGTTGCACAAACGGATCATCAGTCAAGACGATGCAATCAAGGCAGTCAGCCAAAGTATTCGTCGGACACGCGCAGGGCTCAAAGACCCGAAGCGTCCAAGCGGATCGTTCATCTTCCTCGGGCCAACCGGAGTTGGCAAGACCGAATTGGCAAAGACTCTCGCCCACTTCCTGTTCGGAAATGACGACGCACTCATTTCACTCGACATGAGTGAATACATGGAGAAGCACACGGTCAGCCGGCTTGTCGGATCTCCACCGGGATACGTCGGATATGAAGAAGGCGGTCAACTTACAGAAGCCGTCCGACGCAAGCCGTTTTCCGTCGTGCTCTTTGACGAGATCGAAAAAGCACATCCAGACGTATTCAACACGCTGTTGCAAATTCTCGAAGAGGGACGACTTACCGATGCCCAGGGTCGAACTACCGACTTCCGCAACACGGTCATCATCATGACGTCGAACCTCGGCACGCAAGATTTGCGCAAGGCCAACGTCGGATTCGGAAAATCAGACGAGGCTCTGTCCTATATTCGGATGCGCGAGAAAGTAAACGAGGCGCTGAAGGTCAACTTCCGTCCAGAGTTCCTCAATCGCATCGACGAAGTCATCGTCTTCCACGAACTCGGCCTAGAAGAAGTGATCCAGATGGTCGATCTGATGAGCAAACGGCTTGTCTCTCAACTCGAGGGTCTGGGTCTTGGGCTCGAACTCACGCAGGCAGCCAAAGAATTGCTCGCCAAGCGAGGATACGACCCACAACTCGGTGCTCGACCATTGCGCCGTGCGCTACAGCGTCTCGTCGAGGATCCATTGTCCGAAAAGTTGCTCAACAAAGAATTCACCGCCGGAGAAATCGTCGTGGTCGGTACAGAGGACGACCCGGACAATGTTGGTGAATTGCGCATGAAATTCCACGCAGTCGAAGGTTTTGAACCTCCGACAGCGATTGAGCTAGCTGGCGCCGGCGACGGTAACACCGCAATTTCCGAGTGATCGCTCGCGTGCGGGCGCGCATATCGTCTCTTAGCCTCCGTTCAATTTGTGGATTATTGCTCGTTGTCGTCGTACTCAGTTCGTGTCGAGTCAACACATTGGTCACGCTCAATGTCAAGGACAATGGCTCCGGCATCCTGACCGTCGTTACGACCGCGGATGCCGATGTCGTTGCCCAGGTCCCCGGTCTGGCCGACGATTTGAGTTTTGATGATGCGAGAGATGCTGGATGGGTTGTGTCCGCGCCGGTGACTACGGCTGATGGTGGATTGCAGGTCACCTCGTCACACCTCTTTTCGACTCCGGCGGAAGCAACTCTCTTGATGTCCCAATTGAGCGGCGAATTTGGACCATTCAAGGAAATGCACCTCGTGCGCACCGGCAAGGACACCGACTCCACGTGGACCCTTACCGGCAAGTTCGAGGTGAACGGCGGTCTCGATGCATTCGCCGATCCCGCCCTACTCAAAACCGTAGGCGCATCACCGTATGCGGCCACTCTCGCTAATTCGGATTTGGATATCGGCCAAGCAATCGGTGTCGAATTTCGCACCAAACTTCCCGGCGCGATCGAGTCGTCCACCGGAGTGGACTCTCTCGGCTATACGCAGTGGACGGTGAGTTTCGACGGAAGTTCTCAAATTGTCAGCACCGTCACTCGAAATACCGCAGTGAAATCGACAATTGCCAGAGTCTTGGCACCAATTTTCCTTGTTGCACTGATCCTTTGGGTGATCACCATCTTGGCTTTTTCTGGATTCGTTGCTCTTACTCGTTTTCGACGCAGTCGCCGAACACCTACCGCGTAACCTGACGCGCATGGCAAAACTGCGCACGGTTTATAACTGCACCGAATGCGGCGCACCTCATTACAAGTGGGGAGGGAAGTGCGATTCATGTGGTGCCTGGAATTCGCTCGTTGAAGAACTGGAAAACCCCGATCAAGAGTCGTCCCTAGCCGCAGGGATGGCCCTCATTCCAGCGGGTGAAGCCCAACTCATCGGCACGCTCGATCCAAGTCTCGGCACACCTCAACTCACCGGGATCGACGAATTGGATCGAGTACTAGATGGCGGTCTCGTGCCCGGATCGGTCACCCTGCTTGGCGGCGAACCTGGAATCGGAAAATCTACCCTGTTGTTGCAATTGCTCGCCGCGTGGCCACAGCGCACTCTGTATGTAACGGCCGAAGAAAGCGCCCAGCAAGTCCGCCTACGCGCCGAACGACTTGGTGCGCTGAAGGATGATTTGTGGCTGCTGTCCGAAATGTCGATGGTCAATATTTTCAAGGCGATCGACAAAGTTAAACCACAGCTACTCGTCATCGACAGCATTCAGGCGGTCGCAGATCCGCAACTTGGATCGGCGCCCGGATCCGTTGTGCAGGTTCGTGGTTGCGCGCATCGCTTCGTGCAGGAGGCCAAGTATCGAAATTTGCCGACAATTTTGGTTGGACACGTAACAAAGGAGGGTGGCCTGGCCGGACCGCGCGTCCTCGAACATGTTGTCGACACTGTGTTGTCCTTTGAGGGTGAACGTCATCACGCACTTCGACTCATGAGGGCGGTCAAACATCGTTTCGGTTCAACCAATGAACTCGGTTTATTCGAAATGACTGAACGCGGACTTGTTGGCGTGCCGGATGCAAGCAAGATGTTCCTTGCCGATCGTCGCTCGGGTGTCGCCGGATCCGTTGTCGTGCCAACGCTCGAAGGTCAACGACCACTTCTCGTCGAAGTGCAGGCACTGACAAACCCAACAGGAAACAACGTTCCCCCGCGTAGATCTGCACAAGGACTTGATCCGGGCCGTTTGGCCATGCTGCTTGCCGTGCTCGAGCGTCGTGCTCACATCAGTTTTTCATCGCACGAGGTGTACGCGTCGGTGGTTGGCGGTGTGCGACTCGCCGAACCAGGTGGAGACTTGGGATTGTGCATGGCGCTCGTTTCGGCTTCGACAAACAACCCGATTGCGAAGGACTTAGTCGTTTGTGGCGAAGTAGGTCTCGGTGGCGAAATTCGTCAGGTAGGTCAAATGTCCAGACGACTTGCCGAGGCGGCTCGCCTCGGATTCACCCGTGCGATCGTTCCCGCGAGCAGCGAATCGATCCACAATGGACTTCGAGTGCAGAAGGCAAACACGCTCATCGAAGCACTTTCCCTTGCTAATTTACGGACAACACCATGACGATCGTTCCAGATAACAAAAATTGGACTTGGGTCCTTGAGCGACCGTGTCCCGACTGTGCATTTGATTCCCAACAAGTAGTTCCCGGCCAGATCGGAGCTCAATTGCGCGATATTGCAACGCAGTGGGAGGCGATCCTGGTTCATCCCGATGTCACCCGGAGACCAATTCCAAGTGTGTGGTCCGCTCTTGAATACGCCTGTCATGTTCGCGATGTCTTCACGCTTTTTGACGTGCGCCTTGATCGCATGCTCACTGAAGACTCGCCGACCTTTGCCAACTGGGATCAGGATGCAACAGCCATCGTCAATCGGTATGACACTCAAGATCCATTGGTGGTGAGGGGTCAACTAA
>JBDTPW010000060.1:0-7512 GCA_039932495.1 Ilumatobacteraceae bacterium | reverse complement strand
GTGTTTGGAGTAGACGAAGTTGCCGCTCTACTTTCCGCAACTCCAATAATTCACGCCCAGTTTGATCAGCCCGTTGTTACGACGGTCTTGAGCACGACGCCACCGCTTGGTGTGCCGGTCGATAGAGAGTTATTTCCGGCTGGAGAAATTGATCTGACTCCGCTTCAGGCCGCCACGGTGTTGGTTGCAACTCGCGACGGTGAATTGGAAAGTGCACGCCTTGGGCGAACAAAGTCGATATGGACAGGCGTGGCGGCTGCTGTTGGCGGCGGAATTGCCATTGATTCATCCCAAATTACGGAGACAACAGTTGAAGGAAGTGTTCCCAACGACATTGCCGCATTCATTCGTTTGGTCTTTGCGGGACCTGTCCAGGTATGGCAACTCAACTCCGAACCACTCGCCGAATCCGACAATCCGCTTGGCCTCGATATTTATGCACTAGACCGCAGCGAAGTATTGCTATTGATGGCGAGCGTGGCGCCAAGTTCTCTTTCAGGAGTCAATGGTGGATTTGCGGTTCAGATTGATAGTCCGTTCAACGACATCAACATCTCGCATGCAATTGTCGAGCGCTTGACGTTTTTGGGCATCGGCGTTGCACTCGTACGAGAAGTCGCTGGACCGCCCGAGCAGGATACGACATTCAGGTACTCAGACTTCGCCGCGATAGACGGCTTCCAGGCAAGCCTTGAATCAGTTCTTGGTCCGCTCAAGTACGGCAAGATCACCCAAGCGGTCGAAGGCGTGAGCGCCCAAATTATTCTCGGTCAGGATTTTGCCGATTTCATTGCTGCTTCGCCGACATTGCCAAGCACGACGATCCCGGCGATCGAGGAGTAATTGGTGCAACCCAGTGACATCGCATTGGTCGCAGCCAGGGCGGCCGATGATAAGCAAGGCACTGAAACAATTGTGCTCAATGTCGAAAGTGTCTTGGCGATTACCGAATTGTTTGTCATCACAAGTGCGAGTAATTCACCACAAGTTCGTACGATCGCCAATGAGGTGAGTTCGAGGATTCGTGAGCAACTTGGCGTCTCGCCACTACACAGCGAAGGGCTTGCGGAACAGCAATGGATCTTGCTCGACTACGGCGATGTCATCGTGCACATTTTTTCCGAGCCGACGCGACGGTTTTACGAAATCGAACGGCTCTACACCGACGTTCCAGTTGTGAACTGGCGAGCAATGTAGTTAACAATCCCGCTACGCTCAGAACCGAAATTCGGGGCTGTAGCTCAATTGGTAGAGCGTCTCCATGGCATGGAGAAGGTCAGGGGTTCAATTCCCCTCAGCTCCACGACAGGGGATATGTCATATGAGCTCACGACGATTTGTAATCACGCTGTTGATCGTGTTGGTCATTATTCTCGCCGGCACCGTCGGGTATTTGACTTTGGCCGATGAGTCCCCGCAATCAATGCCGGTACCCAGTGGTGAAGAAATTGTTAGGACAGTGGGCGAAAAAGAAAGTTCGTTCCTGATACTAAAGATCAATCGCGACAGCGTCGACGGTCGTTGGTATCAGGCCTATCCAATTGAAAAACCAAACGATCCCGGCACTCCAAAAACTTTACATATCGGAGATGATGTTGGTTATGCCTGCGAAGGCGTATCCGACAAACTTACGGGCATTGATTTTTCTGGGCAGAAAATAACTTTTACCAAGACTGTGGGTTCGCCCCCTATCGGTGGATGTCCGATCTGTCTTGCCGGCGACACACTAATCAGTACGCCATCAGGATTAGTGCCAATAAGAGACTTGCAGATCGGCATGCCGATTTGGACAATCGATAAATTCGGTCGACGCGTTTCCGGAATTATTGAGGAGACTTCCAAGATATCGGTGCCGCTTAAGCATCAAATGGTTCACCTCGTTCTAGATGATGGACGGCAATTATTTGTGTCCGCAGGACACCCGACCATTGATGGTCGAAAGGTTGGAGATCTCTCGCCCAGTGAAGGATACGATCGTGCCTTAGTTGTAAGCACGCAACGCGTCCTTTATGGTGAGGGCGCAACGTACGACGTTTTGCCATCGGGAGATACCGGCTTTTATTGGGCCAACGGCGTTTTACTTGGAAGCACGCTTAGCAATAAATACGACTGACTGGCGGAACTTCGCATGATCATCGATATCCAATTCAATCAGGGGACTATGACGTGGAATCAGTTGCACGATGCCGTTCGTGCGGCGGAGAGTGCGGGTTTTTCAACCGCCTGGATCACCGATCACCTGTCGGGTAGTGCAATGAACGCGCCCTCGATGCCCGAATGCTTTACCACACTTGGCGCACTTGCTGCGTCGACTACAACGATTGGTCTTGGCTCGCTAGTCGCAAATGTCGGGAACCGACATCCGGGCGTTTTGGCGAATTCCGCAGCCACTGTCCAGAACATCTCACACGGTCGATTTATTTTGGGATTAGGCGCGGGCGCGTCGCCCGAAAGCGTGTTTGCCACTGAACATGTGACGTTAGGAATCGATATTCCTTCGTCGATGAGTGCTCGTCACAAACGACTCGTCTCGACCTTAGATACTCTCGAAGATTTATGGTCGCCGACGCGCCGAAGCGAACTCGCCACGTTCCCGTTGCCGGATCCTCGGCCACCAATAATTCTCGGTGTCAACAGTCGCGAACTTGCCCGCATTTCCGGAACTCGAACCGACGGGGTCAACATTCGTGCGAGTCATCCGCAGCGCGTCGAGATCTTGGCTTCGGCGATCTCAGCGGCGAAGAAAGCTGGCCGAAGCGGATTTATCGTCTCGATGTGGGAGTGGTTTGACGAAGAATTGCTTGACGGCAAGTCGCCCACTCGTCAAGAGTTTGAAAAAATCGGAGTCAATCGGTTGATTCTGCTCATGCGAGGCGCCGCAGACATTGCTCAGATACGACGATCGGCCTCGCGACTATCGGCGAGGTAATTGTTACAACACCACATTGACGAGTCGCTTGGGGACAATCACGATATTTGTTGCAACCGCCCCCGCCATTGCCTGAATCACCTTTGGCTCGGCAATTGCGAGACTGCGCAATTCATCGTCGGTGACATCCGCCGAGACGTTTAGACGTGCTCGCACCTTGCCATTGACCTGGACGGGAATCTCGATCGTGTCGCGCAACAACATTGATTTATCAACTGATGGAAACGGCTGATACGTGATCGATTTGCTGTGGCCAAGGCGCGACCAAAGTTCTTCGGCCATGTGTGGACATAAAGGAGACAACATTTGGACGAGGCCGAGAGCGACCTCGCTGGGTGTCGAACCATTGGCATTGACGTGGATGGTAAGAGCATTGTTTAACTCAATGAGTTTGGCGATGGCGGTATTGAATCGGAGATGATCCATATCAGCTCCAACACCGTTTATCGTTCTGTGCAATTCGCGCCGCAATTCGAGAGGTGCTTCGGAATCGCTGACATGTAGTTCGTTCGAATCTTCATCTACAAGATTGCGCCACACCCGTTGGAGGAATCGTTGCATTCCAATCACGTCCCGGGTGTTCCATGGTCGACTCGCGTCCAACGGGCCCGTCGACATCTCATACAGCCGAAATGTGTCTGCCCCGAACTCGTCGTACATCTCGTCGGGGGCAACTCCGTTCTTCAGGCTCTTGCCCATTCTCCCGTACTCACGGGTGACCGGTGCGCCGTTGTATTCAAAATTCTCGCCCACTTGGACGACGTCGACCGCCGGCACTGTTTGACCGCGCGAATCACGGAACGCGTATGCCATGACGTAACCCTGATTAAACAGACGATGGAACGGTTCTTCGCTACTCACGTGGCCAAGGTCGAACAACACCTTTTGCCAGAAGCGACTATAGAGAAGGTGTAACACCGCGTGTTCAACACCTCCTACATACAGATCAACCCCACCTGTTCCCCCTGGAGTCTGCGGACCCATCCAATATTTCTCAACTTCCGGATCGACAAATCGCTCCGAATTGGTTGGATCGAGATAGCGCAATTCGTACCAACACGATCCGGCCCATTGGGGCATGACGTTGACTTCGCGACGATACTTTCGTTTGCCGTCACCTAAATCAAGTTCAATTTCCACCCACTCCTTGGCCCGTGCAAGGGGAGGAATAGGTGCGGAGACATTGTCGTTTGGATCGAGTGCCTGCGGCTTGAAATCGTCGAGTTCGGGAAGCGTCACCGGTAGCTCGCTCGACGGCAAACCAATTGGTTGATTGTTTTCGTCGTACACAATCGGGAATGGTTCGCCCCAGTAACGCTGGCGAGAAAACAACCAATCGCGCAATTTGTATGTAACGGCCGCTTGGCCAAAGTCGTGAGCCTCAAGCCACGAGTTAGTCAGCGCAATGGCTTGGGCCATCGAGCGCTCGCCGTTGAGGACGAGTGATTCGTTTGCCGAGTTGATGTATATACCTTCGCCGACATACGCGCTGGGCCATGTCACGCAATTAGTTGATGGAGAAATTCCTTGTTCCGCAAACCACTCGTCGCTTGGCATCTGCGTAGCGACAATTGGAAGGTCATACTTTCGAGCAAATTCAAAGTCGCGTTGATCGCCAGACGGCACGGCCATGATTGCACCCGTTCCGTATCCCATCAATACGTAGTCGGCAATCCAAATTGGAATTTTCGTGCCCGTAACCGGATTGACCGCGAACGAGCCGCTGAATATGCCCGTCTTGGCCCGTGAATCGTCCTGTCGATCGATGTCCTTTAGATTCGCGGCGCTTGCCCGATACTCATCGACCGCTTGTCGCTGCTCGGAGTTTGTGAGCGAATCAACAAGTGTGTGCTCTGGGGAAAGCACCATGAACGTTGCCCCGAACAACGTGTCGGGGCGGGTCGTAAACACCTCGATTGGTCCGCTCTCGGATGCGAATCGAACAAGTGCGCCCTCGCTACGTCCGATCCAATTTCGTTGCATCGTTTTTATTGGCTCCGGCCAATCCAGCGTGTCGAGGTCATGCAACAAACGATCGGCATACTTCGTGATTCGTAATGTCCACTGGCGCATCGTGCGCTTGAACACTGGATAGTTGCCAATATCGCTTCGGCCTTCGTTCGTGACCTCCTCGTTGGCGAGTGTTGTGCCAAGGCCAGGACACCAATTGACGGGTGATTCGCTGAGATAAGCCAGCCGATACGTGCTGAGTAGTTCTTGCCGTTCGACCGAGTTCAGCGATGACCAGGCAGTATCGCCTGCATTACGAGTGCCTGATTCAAATTCGGCCACTAGCTCGTTAATCGGCCGTGCCCGTTGCTGAATTTCGTCGTACCACGAATTGAAGATCTGCAGGAAAATCCATTGCGTCCACTTGTAAAAACTTTCATCGGTCGTGCTCACACTGCGTCGTGCATCGTGCCCAAGACCGAGTCTGTGCAATTGACGACGCATGATGTTGCAGTTCGTCTCGGTGTTCACTCGTGGATGCACGCCCGTCGCAATTGCGTGTTGTTCGGCCGGCAATCCAAAGCTGTCGTATCCGAATGCGTGCAACACGTTGAACCCGGTCATGCGTTTGTAGCGGGCAAAGACGTCTGTGGCTATATAGCCGAGCGGATGACCAACATGGAGTCCCGCGCCCGATGGATACGGAAACATGTCGAGGATGAAAAGTTTCTTGCGTCCGGCAACTTTTGCGGGCTCTGCCAATGGACCAGCGGTGTTGGGTGCCTCAAAGGTGCCGTTGTCGTCCCAGTATTCCTGCCATTGACTCTCGATTGCGTTGGCCATCGTCGCCGTGTAGCGAAATCGAGGAATCTTTGATCGAGAATCGGACATAACATAAGTATCGTAATGCCACGACACCAACGCCGCTCGCCTGGAAAATCCAGTAACACTCGAAAACATAGTTATCCTCGTGCAGCTCGAGTAAGTGAAACCGTTAGAGAAGTCATCGCCGACGAACTAGTGCGCATCGACGACGACAGGTTGATGTTGGTGACAGTTACGTCCGTCGATGTAGACGCCGAGATGAACCGCGGCATCGTCTATTACGACTCGCTACAGGGCGAAGAAGGAGACGAGCAAATTCTCCAAGTGCTGGGCGAGCATCGCAAGCGGCTGCAATCGGCAATTGCGGCGCAGGTTCATGCGCGACGCACGCCGATACTTGAGTTTCGTCCAGACGAGGCAATTAGGGCCGCCGAACGGATCGACGAAGTCCTGCGCAACGACCCGATGCGAACTCGCAATCACGACATTGCTCCGGAATAAAGCAGGTGGCAAAGCGCCGTCCACCAACAGTCCATGGCTTGGCGATCGTTGATAAACCTGCAGGGGTAACAAGCCACGATGTCGTCAATCAGTTGCGAAAGCAATTGGGCGAACGCCGCATCGGTCATGCCGGCACATTGGATCCTGACGCGACCGGAGTCTTGCTCGTCGGAGTCGGATACGTCACACGCCTACTGCAATTTCTCAGCGGGCTCGACAAAACATACACGGCCGAGGTTGTGCTTGGAACGGAGACGAACACGCTCGATTCTTCTGGCACCGTCACCGCAACACACGACATGTCGAAGGTGACTCCGCAGCTAGTTCGCCAAGCGGTTCAGCAACTGACCGGCAAAATCATGCAAGTTCCACCGATGGTTTCGGCGATTCAAATTGATGGCAAGCGACTGCATCAGCTTGCGAGGGAGGGTATCGAGGTCGAGCGCAAGCCCCGACCCGTCACGGTCTATTCATTTGATGTTGATTCGACGGACGATCCGCAGATATATCGAGTCACGGTTCGATGTTCGGCCGGCACGTATGTCCGAACGCTTGCCGCCGACCTCGGCAAACTGCTCGGTGGCGGCGCACACCTCAGGAACTTGCGGCGAGTCGCCGTTGGGGTATTCGATATATCGCTGGCCCATCCGCCGAGTGAAATTGAGTTGTTGCCCGCGGCCACTGCCGTTGGAAATCTCACGCACATAAATGTCGACAACGAAATTTCGGCAATGGTGCGTCATGGGCGAGTGCTCGATGCATGGAGCGGAGATCCGCCGTGGGCGGTGTTCGACGAGCACGGTTCGTTGCTCGCGGTGTACGAACCTTTCGAAGAAGGTCGGGTCAAGCCCGTGGTGGTTTTGGCCGAACCGCTAGCGTGACCCGAATGCGAATACTCAGAGAACTACCCAATTCGCAAAGTGTGTCGATCAATCCAAGGCGATCCGTCATCACAATTGGCGCATACGACGGCGTTCACCTCGGACACCAGGAAGTCATACGTCAGGTTCGTGACAAGGCCCGCGAGCTCGGGTGCGACAGCGTTGTTGTCACGTTCGACAAACACCCCGCCGCAGTTGTCCGTCCAGAATCGGCCCCAAAATTGCTCACCGATATTGATCAGAAACTAGAACTTCTCGCTGCCACTGGCGTCGATACAACTTTTGTCGTCGCCTTCAACGAAGAGCAGGCCCACGAAAGCGCGTCCGACTTCGTCCTTCGCGTCTTGGTGCACGGACTCGGGGCCAGACTCGTCGTGGTTGGCGAAGACTTTCATTTTGGCTACCGGCGCGCCGGCAATGTTGAGA
>JBDTPW010000059.1:0-25848 GCA_039932495.1 Ilumatobacteraceae bacterium | reverse complement strand
GCTGCATGTAGATCAGGATGCCGAGAATGAGCTCGTAGTAGCAGTTGTCGTCCATCACCTTGGAGTACCAGGTGAGGAGGTTCTTGAAGGTGGTGCGGTTGAAGTCCTTCGAGAACTTGTAGATGTTGAGGGTCTTGTACTTCTCCAGCCGTTGCAACGTTCGCGACATTGCCTCCTGGTTCAATGCTCCAGTGGAGGCAACACCCTGACCAAGTCGGGTGACGTGAACCTCGCGAGCCAACTCGTTTCCGAGTGCATCGACGATCAACAGGTTTGTCGAATTGGTGCCGATATCGATGGCTGCGACAACCCGCCGTTGCTCTGAGGTCTTGCTCTCAACTTGATTCGTGACCGTATATTTCGATAGGTCGGAACCGAGTTTGTGTGCTACCCACTCACCGACGGGATCATCGCCAGCGGCCAGCCACCATGCGTAGTGGGCATGTAGGCACTTCACGCCCACTCGCGTTCCCCCCACACCTCCGTGCGGTCTGGGCCCGGAGTGGGAGGGCGCTATTTGCGAATCGCGCTCTTTGGCATAGCGAAGATGGGCATTGGCGATCTGTTCGGCGTCGACTTCGTCTTCGGCCTGATTGACCCCACCGGCAGCCTCGAGCCGCCCAACGAGGAGCGACTCCTCGGGTCCGACGAGCCAATACCTAGTTGGCATCGGCGTCCCGTCGTAGAGCAACGGGGCATTACGCACAACAATCGGTTCGCCCTTGGCGTCGCGTACGACAACCTCAAAGTCGCCTTGTGGCGATCGACCGAGCAATTCCGTTATTCGTGTGCGATCTTCGGGAGTTGCCGAATTAGAAAATGACACTGATAAGTACGACTAGCACGGCGATCGCAATGACCACCGGTACAGCCCGCTTCAAGATTGGTGCCCCGGCGGTTTGTAGCAAGTTGATCGGCGCCGAAGCGGTAACAGGAGCCGCCACTCCGGTGGAGATGAGTTGATTGAGGTTCTCTGAAAATTGGGCGAGCAATTTGTCGCTCACATCGGCCAGCGCCCCGCGACCAAATTGGGCGACCTTGCCGGAAATGGTGAGGTCGGTCGTGACTACGCACTTTGTGCTCGTTGGGCTCACCTCGGTGAGTTGGGCGGTAATTAGGGCAGACGCATTTCCCTTGCCCGTGGCGTCGCGACCTTCGGCCTTGAGCGTGGCCCGATACGCATTGCCATCTCGTGACAGAAAACTTGCCTGACCTTTGAACTGCGCCAAAATCGGACCAACCTTCACCTTTACATGACCGCGGTAAACATCATCGACAACTTCCGTCAGTTCGGCACCGGGGAGACACGGGGCTATGCGCGCGAGGTCGGTGAGAATGTTCCACGCATCGGCGATCGGAACGTTGACTACAAATTCGTGGTTGAGATCCATCAGTGATTCTTCCTTAATTCGAGACTCATTCGCTCTAGATCTTCGAGCGTGTCGATGTCGCCAGAGGAACCTTCACAGGGTACTTCTTGGACAAGATCGCTGAACAGCGCAAAGACCGATCGCGCACCTTCATCACCAGTAGTCGGCAGAGACGGCCAAATTTGGGCATCCAACTTGACGGGATTGCCACGTTGAGACTGATACGTCGCGACTGCGATCGGTGACGGGGAGTGTGCCACCGCCCGCCATGCCGATGTGACGACAAATGGTTGATCGCCCAGTCCAACGACAATCGAATCTGCATTAAATTTGCCGGCCGCAGAAATACCGACCTGCAACGAACTGGCAATGCCGTTGTTCCAATTGGAATTATGTGCGATAGTTACGTCTTGATCATCGATCTCTAGCTCAACAGCGCCTGTCACGACGATGACGGGACCAATCTGTGCGGCAACGACTGCCTGTAGCGCCCAACTGAACACCGTTCGCCCGCCGATTTCGGCATGAAGCTTGTGTCCGTCGCCACCGAAACGCGATCCAGATCCGGCGGCTAAAAGGATGGCAACTAGATTCGTGCCAACTTCAGTCACGAAACGGAACCAGTTGCGTGAATCGGACCATCCGAATTTCGCAGCGAAGACGAGTGGCGACCGGTGCGTCGGGCAATGATCTCTGCGCAGATGGAAATTGCAGTTTCCTCAGGTGTCCGTGCACCGATGTCCAGACCGATCGGCGACATCAGTCGAGCGAGTTGCGTTGGATCGTCCACGCCGACCTCTGCAAGGCGCTCGAGGCGCTTTGCATTTGTTTTCCGGCTGCCCATCACACCGATGTACCCGACCTTTGAGGCAAGCGCACCGATGATTGCAGGAACATCAAACTTCGGATCGTGAGTCAAAATGCACACCGCATCCCTCGCCGCGAGGTTCATGCCGCGTTCTTCGAACAAAGGAGTTGGCCACGAAACGAGCACCTCATCTGCCATTGGAAATCGGCGTCGCGTGGCAAAGACCTCGCGTGCGTCGCAGACCACAACCCAATAGCCCAATACCTTGGCCACCCTGGCCAGAGACGCGGTGAAATCAACCGCGCCAAAGATCCACATGATCGGTGGTGGGGCATACGAATCGATAAAGACTCGAACCGTAGGCGTATCGCCCAGATCCTCTGGGGTTGTTTGGCCCTGCGGACCATAATGACGAATTCCCGTCCGTCCGGCTTCGAGTTCGCCGAGTGCGTCACGGCTTGCAACTCGATCGAGCTCGGATGTCCCAAGTGTTCCCTGCGCCTGTCCGTCTTGGGTCACCACAAGCATCGAACCAATCTGCGGTCCATCGATCACGGTAAGTAGCGCGACTGGCAGGTTGTCCCGAATTCGCTGAGCGAAAAGCGGATAAATCGGAGTCACTGATCGCTCACCAGGTAAGTGGCGCGATGAACAATTGAATGATTCCGCCACAGGTGAGGCCAACTGCGTACGCCTCGTCATCCGAGTAACCAAACTCAACGAGTCTCGGTTGATTGTCACCGTTCAAAATGTCTAAGGCCTCGCTTACGACGGCTCCTTCGACACAACCTCCGCTCACCGACCCGACAACTTCGCCGTCTTCGTTCACGGCCATCGACGCACCTGGTTCGCGCGGACCAGAACCATCGATATTTGTCACACGGGCCACGGCGATTCGCTTGCCTGCTTTTCGCCAACGGTCCAAGTCATCCAAAAGTTCACGCATATGATCTCCGGTTGGTATCCATGTGTCCAGTATCAGTTGCCGATATCACATCGGTGAGTTGTTCGAGCGACGCAAGCGAATGTCCCTCAACAAATTGATCCACAAATGGCAGTGCGGCCGCCATTCCACGGGCGAGTGGCGCGTAACCGGGAGTCACCTTTAACGGATTGACCCACACGACGCGATATGCGATTCGTTTCAAACGCTGCATCTGATCGGCGAGAACCTCTGGGTCGCCTCTGTCCCAACCGTCTGAAAGAACGACGACAATGGCACCTCGGGCCATTCCCCGTACGCCCCATGTGTCGTTGAACCGGCGAAGGCTTTCCCCCAAGCGGGTTCCGCCACTCCAATCGGGAACTTGTGCGGAGGCGAGCGCCAATGCTTTGTCTGGATCGCGATTGGCGAGTTCCTTTGTGATCCGAGTGAGGCGAGTGCCAAATGCGAAAGCTTCGACCCGCTGTCGACCTACGACGGCGGCATGCATGAAACGCAAAAGCGCTCGCGCATATGGCTCCATCGATCCGGAAATATCCAGTAACACGACCAGGCGTCGCGTTCGTTGGCCCGGTTCTCGCCAGTAACGAAGGATTGGTTCGCCCTCATTGGCCAGCGAAGCCCGCACAGTTCGACGCAGGTCGTGCTGTCCAGATCGACGCCGACTGGAGTGATAGCGCATCGATCTTCGCGGTGGGCCAGCCAATCGAAGCCGATGCATCAATCGCTGGGCGTCTCGTAACTCATCATCGCTGTACTGGGCAAAGTCTTTATGTCGAAGCGTCTCGGTCGCCGAGAAACGCAACGTGATGGATGGCTCATCCGATGCGTCGGCTTCGGCAGCATCATTTTCGGTCTCGGCGTCATCGACGAGCAAGGTGACCGCAATTGGCTCGGTATTGTCCGTGGGTCTGATGCCACTGCGGTTTTCCCAAAACACGGCAAATGCCTTGTCAAATAATGATCGATCTTCGTTCCGCCGAACGAGAGTCGTGCAGGCCGCCCAGTACACATCGTCCCGATTGGTCATTCCGATTACATCTAATGCCTGCACAAATGTGAGCACCGAGTCGAGCGGGACATTGAGTCCGCCACCGCGCAGGACGCGGGCGAAGGCCACGGCCATTTCTTCTGCTGGTGAGACAACTTGTTGCGACATCAACTTTGATTCATGCCTCGGTCGAATGCCTGCTTGACCAATTGGGCAACCCCTTGTTCGCGAACTCTGTCGTGGTCCTCGCGGTACTTGAGTACAACGCCCAAGGTTGATTCAACCACGTCATCGTTGAGTTCACGGACACCGAGTTGCCCAAGCGCGGTCGCCCAATCGATCGTCTCTGCGACTCCTGGTGGTTTGTACAGATTCATCGTGCGCAGCGATTCGACGGCAGCGGCTACCTGTCGGGCGAGTAATTCGGCAACTTGTGGTACCCGAACTCGCACGATGCTCACTTCACGCTCAAAATCCGGATGGTTGACCCAGTGATACAAACATCGACGCTTGAGCGCATCATGGACGTCGCGAGTGCGATTGGAAGTGAGAACGACAATCGGCGCGACCTTTGCTCGATACGTTCCCAACTCTGGAACCGTGATCTGAAAGTCTGAGAGAACCTCCAAAAGGTACGCCTCGAATTCATCGTCGGCACGGTCGATTTCGTCGATCAGCAAGACGGGCGGGGGACCTTCGCGGTGATCTATCGCTCGCAGAAGTGCTCGGCGAATGAGAAATCGCTCGTTATACAACTCGTTTTCGAGCGAAGCGGTTGCCTTCGAAGAGGCCTCTCCCGACGCCTCGGCGGCGCGAAGATGCAGCAACTGGCGCGGATAGTCCCAGTCGTACACCGCTTGAGACGCGTCGATTCCTTCGTAGCACTGCAAACGAATGAGTTCGCCACCGGTAATTGAGGACAAAACCTTTGCCAATTCGGTCTTTCCCACGCCGGCTTCGCCCTCCAAAAAAAGCGGGCGCTTCAACGTGATGGCCAGAAATACCGCCGTGGCAAGACCTTCATCTGCGAGGTACTGGTGTGCTTCGAGTTGCCGACGAACATCTAGCACCGAAGCAAGCGATCCAGAATTGACCGAACTCGCACGATTCATGACTTCAGGCTAGAGGCAGGGGGCGGTAATGATGTGAGCCGATGCCGGCTGTAGCGTTTTTCTCGTGGATCTCGGGATTTCGAATCGCACCGCCGCAGTTGCCGCCGCATCTGCCGGTCTAGGTTTCGCCAGCGCCAAGGCTCTCGCCGACGAAGGAGTTCGCGTCGCAATTTGCAGTCGTGATGCCGAACGCGTACGCGAGGCCGCCGCGCGAATTGGTAATTCGTGCATCGCGATCGTGGCGGACGTCTCGACCTTGCAAGGCGGACAGGATTTTGTGCGCCAGGCACTCGCTGCACTTGGACACATCGACATACTTGTCGCCAACGGTGGTGGCCCGGCGGCCGGAAATTTCGCCACGACTTCGGCGGACACATACATCACCGGATTGCAGCAAAGTTTGTTGTCGGTTGTCGGCATGTGCACCGAAGTTGTTCCCGATATGAAATCGCGCCGATGGGGTCGGATTGTCGCAATCACATCCGTGGCTGTACGTCAGCCGATTGCCAACCTCATTCTTTCCAATACCGCCCGCGCGGGGGTCACTGGGTTTCTAAAAACCCTTTCACGCGAGGTGGCGGGCGATGGCATCACCGTCAACACGGTGCAACCGGGAATTCACGCCACCGATCGAGTCCGACAGCTATACGGCGAAACTGTGGATGGCTCGGCGCTCGGAATTCCGACCGGAGTCATCGGTCAGGCGGCAGACTTTGGCTCAATCGTTGCATTTTTGTGCGGTGAGTCTGCCCGATATATGACGGGCACAAATATTCAGGTTGACGGCGGTTCGTACGCCGGTTTGTTGTAGGTTCGACGCTCCCAGCGCTTGGCTGCCCAGAAGGCGAACCACACATAGAGCCACCCCAAAAGAATGTCGGTGACCCAATGCTCACCAAAGTAGATGAGGCATAGAGCCATCGATGCCGGCAACAACAGCGTCGGGATTGCGAGCCACAGTGGCAAGCGGCGCCAAAAAAATGCGACAACCAATAAGGCGAACGCGGCGTGAAGCGACGGCAACGCGGCAACCGGATTGGCGATGGCCGCACCTCGATCAAAAAGTTTGGAAACGGTAGACAATCCCATGTGACTCCACGCTCTGGCGGTTATGCGTTTGATCGGGGCGATGTGTCCGTAGCGAGCTGACATCCATGGTGGAGCAACGGGAAAGACCACATACGTCGAAATTCCGGCGGCCAAAAGCAATCCGAGTCGACGCATGTAGTGAACCCATTCGTTGCGGTTGATGATCCACAAAATGACGGCGACGGCCATCGGGACGATGAAGTGGGTCATATATGTGATCGCTAACGGATACTCGTACCACGCCAAATGGGAGGAAGTGTTGAGGTGTTGTTGGACCCACACGTTGGGATCGTGGCCAAAAAACATGGCTCGATCGATATTGCGGACCACGGTGAAATCAACGGATCGCCCGAGTTGATCGGCGAGGCCCCGGCTGTAGTCATAGGTGAGAAGTAAGAGCGCAAAAATCGCCCAATCCTTCACCATCCGCCACTGCTCGCTGAGCGGCCTGCCGACATTGGCAAATACAAATGCCGCCAAAATCCAGCAAATTACCGCAATGCGGTCAACGGGTAACCCAAAATGTTTGGCTGACCAAACAAACAACGCAACATAAATCGTCAGCGAGACGATTCTTGTACGAGTTGGAAAGCGGCGAAGAAATTCTAAAGGGCGCAGTTTTACTTCTTTGACGCATCCTCAAGAGCGCGGCGAACCAACACTTTGGCCAAATGAATCCGGTATTCGCGAGATGCATTCAAATCGTCCTGCGGCGCTGCTTCCTTTGCCGCGAGTTCCGCCGCTTCGCTAATTGAGGCGCCGCCAGTTAGTGCAGTGCTCACACTTGTCGCCAAGATTGGTGTCGAACCCATGTTCACTAGTGCCACTCCGGATGAACCGTTGTTGCGCCAAGCCGCCACGCCAACAATTGCCCAGTCCTGGGCGCGGCGGTTGAATTTCTGAAAGCCCCATCCCGCGCCTGTCATTTTGGGGACTCGAATTTCGGTGAGGATTTCGTCGGCATTTAGAGAGCTCTCCAGAAATCCCTTGTAGAAATCCTTGGCCGCAATCGTTCGCTCACCTTTTGGTCCCTGTGCCACATACGTCGCACCAAGAGCCAATGTTGTGGCGGGTAGATCGCTTGCCGAGTCGGCGTGGGCGAGTGAGCCACCAATTGTTCCGCGATGGCGAACCTGGGCATCACCGACATGTGATGCGGCATGCGCAAGTAGCGGCACATGAGTTTTGAGAAGTGCAGACTTTTCAATATCCATGTGGCGCGTTAAGGCACCGATGGCAATGTGGTCGCCGGCGTCTTTGATGTACGACAGGTCGCTGATTCGTCCAATGTCGATGAGCATCGTCGGCTGGGCAAGACGCAATTTCATAAGTGGCAACAGGCTGTGGCCACCGGCGAGAAACTTTGCCTCATCCCCGTATTGACTGACTAGCGAAATTGCTTCGGCTGCAGATGATGCTCGCTTGTATTCGAATGCGGCAGGTATCACGGTGTTTGCCCTCTCCTGATAAGTGATTCGTATTGACTCATGATGCTGAACTCGCGGCCTTGATTGCTAGCCAAACGTGGTGAGGAGATGCTGGCATGTCCATGTGCGTAACCCCGAGCCCCGAAAGTGCATCGATCACCGCGTTCATCACGGTAGACGCGGCACCGATTGTGCCGGCCTCGCCGATACCTTTTACTCCCAGTTGATTTGTCGGCGATGGTGTCACCGTAAAGTCCGTCGTTAGTGACGGCACATCGCTTGCCGCAGGTACGAGGTACTCGGCAAGAGTTGAAGTCTTGAGGTTGCCGTCCTCGTCGTAAATTGCTTCCTCGAACAATGCTTGAGCAAGTCCCTGAATGATGCCTCCATGAACCTGTCCCTCAACGATGAGCGGATTGATCTGCACTCCGCAATCGTCGACGGCGACATACTTGAGAATTTCCACCTGGCCGGTTTCGATATCAATTTCGAGAACGCAGATGTGCGTACCGAACGGCCATGAAAAATTCGGAGGGTCATAGGTGTATTGCGCCTCCAGATTTGGTTCTAGTCCATCCGGCAAGTTATGGGCGGTGAAAGCCTGAAAGGCGATTGCCGCAAGCGGCATATTTCGATCCGGCGAACCCTTGACGCTGAACACGCCACCGGCAAATTCGAGATCTTCTGCCGAACATTCCAATTGATGAGCCGCAATGAGTTTGGCCTTGTCGATGACTTTGTCGCAGGCGCCTGCGATTGCCACCCCGCCAACGGGAAGGGAACGCGATCCGTAGGTGTCCAGACCAAGCGGAGCAATGGCTGTGTCGCTATGCAACACATCTATGTCTTCGGCCGGGATACCGAGTTTTTCGGAAGCAATCATCGCCCAAGAGGTTTCGTGACCCTGTCCATGTGGTGAGGTGCCGGTAACGACCTGAACCTTGGCGGTTGGCAAAATTCGCACGGTGGCTGCCTCCCAGCCGCCTGCGCCATAGTTGAGCGAAGCCAATACACGCGACGGCGCCAAACCACACATCTCGAAATAGCTGGTCATTCCGATTCCCAAACGTTTCGTCGCACTAGGAACATTCTGTATTGCCTGTCGAGAGCGGACCGCTGCGTAGTCGGCCATGTCGGCTGCCTTTTCCGCGGCGGCAAGATGATTGCCAGAGTCATACGTCAGACCACTAAATGCCGTGTAAGGGAATTGTTCCTTCTGAATGAAATTGCGTTTGCGCAGATCGAACGGATCGATTCCCATTTTGCGGGCGAGCGCATCCATCGCCGTTTCGATGGCGTAGGTTGCCTCGGGTCTTCCCGCACCGCGGTACGCATCGGTCGGGGTCAGTGTTGTAAATACCCCAGTGCAACTGAAGTCGTAGGCATGCGGAATGTCGTAGACCCCTGCATACAGGAACGCACCAAGCAACGGAATTCCTGGGGTGACGAGTTGAAGGTATGCGCCCATGTCGCCAATGATGCGCACGCGCACCGCCGTAAGTTTTCCGTTCTTATCGGCCGCTAGTTCTATGTATTGCACCTGACCGCGACCATGAATGGTGGCCTGAGCATTTTCGCTTCGTTCCTCAACCCACCGAACCGGCACGTTGTGCTTTCGCGCCAGCCCAACGCAAAGCAATTCCTCTGCATATACATTTAATTTGGAGCCGAACCCGCCGCCGACGCTCGGGGCTATGACCCGAACTTGGTGTTCGGGAATGCCGATGGTCAATGCCGTCATGACCTTAAGAATGTGGGGGATCTGAGTCGAAGAATAAATGGTGATGTCGCCGCCAAATGGCTGCGGTACCGCCGCCACGGCCCGAGTTTCCATTGCCATGGGGAGCAACCGTTGCTGAACATATCGTTCGCTCACCGTGAAGGCGGCGTTGGCGAAGGCCTCTTCGACGCACCCTTCGGTGGCTTCAATCTTGAGGTTCCATGTGTAACTCTTGTTGGTTCCGAGTTCGTCGTGAACAATGACATTGTCGGTCATCGCTTCTTCAAGATCGACGACAGGTTTGAGCACCTCGTATTCGACTTCGATTAGATCCAATGCATCGCGCGACGCCGTTTCCGATGTGGCAAGGATTGCGGCAACGCCGTCGCCGACATAATTCACCGTGTCAATGGCAAGAGGGAAGTGTTGCGGTGCCTTCATATCCGCAGTTACCGGCCACGCGCACGGCATCGGGCCAGCCCACATTGATTTCAGATCCGCGCCGGTGTACACCGCGACGACTCCTGGCAGTGCGGTAGCGGCCTTGGTATTGATCGATTTGATTTTGGCGTGCGCATGAGGCGAGCGCAGAACGGCCAGGTGAAGCGCTCCGGGAATATTTAGATCGTTGGTGAACTTCGCTTCACCCGTAAGTAGCGCGGGATCTTCGCGACGGAGAAGTCTGGTACCGATAACCGTATTGGGGCGAACTTCTGTCATTGTCATGACGAACTCCTATTTATTAGCAGCGGCGAGAACCGACTTAACAATGTTGTGATATCCGGTGCATCGGCACAGGTTGCCTTCGAGCCCCTGGCGGACATCGCTCTCGGTTGGATTCGGATTCTCATTGAGCAGGCCGATAGCGGCCATGACCATTCCTGGTGTGCAGTATCCACACTGCAATCCATGATTCTCCATGAACGCCTGTTGCATCGGATGCATTTCGCCGTCTTTGCTAAGACCCTCAATTGTGACGATCTTCGTACCGTCCGCTTGCACTGCGAGAATCGTGCAGCTCTTGACCGATTCACCGTTGAGATGAACCGTGCATGCACCGCAACTTGAGGTGTCGCATCCGATGTTGGTGCCGGTTAGCGCCAGATGCTCACGTAGGTAATGAACCAACAGAGTTCGCGGCTCCACTTCGCCATCGTGGCTAGTGCCATTTACGGTGATGTTGATTTTCATCGTCTTCCCCTCATTGATAGTTGCTCGCTCGTGAGCGACAACTCCCTACGCAGACATCATGCCTCACGGCGTAAGCATCGGTCTAATGCGGGTGTGATTGCCCTCAAACGGGCATATCTAGGCTTACCTGTCGAGTTTGGCCAATCCACGTTTCGCAAAAATGAGGGTAAGAACCGACAGCGCAAGGATGGCGACAAGACCGCCCCACGTGTTGCTCCAGCTAAGCGAATCGACGGACGATTTAGTTACCAAGCCTTGGCGGGCCAAACGCAAAATATTGGTGACTGGATTGATCCGCGCAACCGCGTGTAGCCAGCCGGTGGTGAATGGAAGCGGAACCTGGGCGGGAGTCAGATAGAGAGCGATGAACATTGTTAGTTGCATGACCGCGGCCCCGCGCATATCACGAAATCGAAACGCAAGGCCAAGTCCCCAGCCAAGACAAATGGTGGCAATGCCTAGCGAAGCGGCCACGAGCGTGGCAACTCCGACAATTCCCGCGGTAAAGCGGACGCCCAAAATCAGGCCAAAGGTTATGACAAAGACGCAGATGAAAATTGCACGCATCCATGCGGTGATCAATGGTCCGAGTATCAGCGAGGATCGCGGCGTGGGTGACATTCGTAGTCGATCGTAAAACCCGGTTTCGATGTCACGGATTGCGCTGAATCCGAGTCCGACTCCGCTGAATGCCGAACCGAAACAGATTCCCAGCGGCATAAACCAATTGACGGATCTATCGGTTGGGAAACCCTGAAGTTTTGTGATCGCGGCGAAGGTTCCGGAAAATGCAATCGTGGTGAACACCGGCATCAACATTGCCGGTAGGAATGCCGACGGTAATCGTCTGATATTGCGCAATCCTCGAACCGCCAATCCCCATGAACTGCGAATTGACGAAGAATGTAAAATTTCCTGATGGCTCGCCGTGGTCGGCATAGCGGCGGCGCTCACTTGGCCCTGATTCGTCGCCGAAGTTCGCTCAATGCCAACACGGTCCCAAAGACACAGATTCCAATCGGAATGAAAATCGAACGGGCGATTGCCGAAAGGCTAAATCCGTCGAGAATGAGTGAGCGAAGACCTTCGACAAGATAAGAGATTGGATTAAACGTGGCGATTGTTTTGTACACACCGTGCATCGTTTGACGGGGAAAGAACACGCTGGAAAAGAAGAGCAGGACGAAAAGCAATGGAAACGCTCCCTGGACGGCTTCCGCGGACCCGGTACGAATGGCTACCGCTGACATAATGGCCGCAATCCCAAGGGCGATAAGCCCACCAGAGATAATCATCACCATGATTCCCGGAATCCCAGACTCGACTCGGACTCCGAACGGCAGCAAAACGCAAATAAATATGGCGGATTGCACGGCCCCAAAGATTGCGCTGCCCATCAAATTGCCCAACACGATGCCGGTGCGTGCAGTGGGGGCCACGAGCAATCGATCAAAAAATCCGATCTCAATATCGGTGGCAAGAGCGGCCGCCCCAGTGATGCTGCCAAACAAGACTCCCTGAAGAATCGTGGATGCGAGGGCGAATTGCAAAAATGAATCAACCAAGGGGAATCCGGGAAGGCGAGTTGTCTTGCCAAATGAATCTGCGCTCAACGCGGCAAAAAACAAAGGGAACACAAATGAAGGAACTATGAGTGCTGGTTGACGAATGATTGCCAAAGTCGAACGTTTGGTAAGTGCCAGGGTCTGGCGAGCGGCAACCCGTGTCGTCACTGCGTCTCGCCTTCCAAACGATGACCGGTCGCTTCGGCAAACACATCGTCAAGGCTTGGCTCGCTCAGTTCAAGATGGGATACCCGCACGCCGGACTCGTCAAGTTTTCGCACGACATCTGTAACGGCCGAAGCGCCGTCCCGGAGCCCGACGCCGATTGTGTTTTCTCCGGATGGGCGAATCTCGCCAAAAGTTACGAGTACCGCCTTGGCTGTCTCCAGTTGCTCCGGCGTCACATTAATTATCAATGTCGGTACGCCGACGCTGGATTTGAGATCTCGCGGCTTTCCTTGGCGAACGATGTGACCCTTGTCAATAATGGCGATGCGGTCGGCGAGTTGATCGGCCTCTTCGAGGTATTGAGTCGTCAACATGACCGTCGTGCCCTCTCTATTTAGCCGCTTCACCTCGTCCCACAGGGCGATCCGGCTCATCGGGTCAAGTCCGGCGGTTGGTTCGTCGAGAAACAGCACGGACGGCTCATGAATGAGCGATAGCGCCAGGTCGAGGCGCCGACGCATTCCGCCAGAGTAAGTGCCGACTCGGCGATCGCCGGCGGCGGTAAGCCCAACGCGCTCAAGCAATTCGCTTGCTCGCGACTTCATCTTGTTCGAAGGTATTCCATACAAAACGGCCTGCAATTGAAGCAACTCTGTCCCCGTCATCAGTGGATCAATCGCGGCATCCTGCAAGGCGACGCCGATTCGACGTCGAACGCTGTCAGCCTGGGTGACAACATCGAACCCAGCCACCCGGGCCACGCCCGAAGTTGGACGCAACAGCGTTGTCAACATTCGTACGACGGTGCTCTTGCCCGCGCCATTAGGACCTAGGAACCCAAATATCTCGCCTTCATCAACGCTGAGATTGATTCCGTCAACGGCCTTGAGATCTCCGAAGTGACGAGAGAGGTTTTCAGCGACGATAGGGGGTTGAGAAGTCATGAATCGAGAGTACTGCCGAGAATCGCGTTGAAGCGATGCGAAGATTGCAAATCAGATTTACCGAGCGGCTTGAATTGCCTTCCATACTCTCTCGGCGGTGGCGGGCATATCGATGTGACGAACACCTAGATGAGAAACCGCGTCGACGACCGCCGATTGGACTGCAGGTGTCGAGCCAATCGTTCCGGATTCGCCAATGCCTTTTGCACCAAGCGGATTTCGCGGAGTGGGAGTTTCCATATGCAGGATTTCAAAACTTGGAAGTTCTGCGGCGGAGATAAATGCATAATCGGCAAGGTTCGAGGTAATCGGGTTTCCGTCTTTATCAAAACGAACTTCCTCTAGTAGTGCCTGGGCGGTTCCCTGAGCGACACCGCCATGAATCTGTCCCTCCAGCAACAGTGGATTGAGCACCCGACCGGCGTCGTCGCACGCGACGTGGCGAATATGTCGAACGTGACCGGTCTCCGTGTCCAGTTCGACTACCGCAAGATGCGCACCAAATGGAAATGTTGCGCCACCAGCGGTGAAGACGGTGTCTTGCACAAGACCACCGGTGGCGGCCACTGCAGAAGCGACATCGGCCCATGTCTTGGATACGGCGGGCGTGCCCGTTACATGAAATGCACCTGATGCCTTGTCGAATACAACATCGGCGTCGTTGGCCTCCAATAGATGTGCGGCATGCGTACGCGCCTGATTCACGAGTTCCTTGGCCGCTTGCTGGACTGCTGCGCCGCCTTGCTGCAACGATCGTGAGCCCATCGTTCCACCGCCGACCGGAACACGATCGGTATCGCCCCAAACGACATCGATCTTGCTCATGTCGATACCGGTTTCTTCGGCGGCGAGCATCGACCATGCCGTGACGTGACCTTGCCCTTGCGGGGAAGTTCCGGTGTACACGACGGCGCGACCGTCGGGAAGAACCTCAATCTTGGCAACTTCGCTAGCCGTAGTCCCACCCGTGATTTCGACATAGATACTCACGCCGATTCCTATCTGCTTCACATCGCCGCGGGCGCGCCGCACCGCTTGATCGGCACGGAGTTTGGTGTATTCCGCCGCGGCAAGCACTTTGTCGAGAGCGGTTTCGTAATCGCCAACGTCATACGTTTGACCAATAGCAGTCGTGTGTGGCTCGTCAAATTTGGAAATGAGATTCATCCGCCGAACCTCTGTCGGGTCCTTGCCGATCTCCAAGGCAAAGAGATCCATCGCCCGCTCGATTGCTGCAGTTGCTTCAGGGCGCCCTGCACCGCGATAGGCAACCGTCGGAGTCGTATTCGTGACCACTGATGTTGTGCGGCATTCAATCATGGGTATGGCATACACCCCTGAAGACATTGGTCGAGTCATAAACGGCGCCAGAATTGCGCCGATATCCACCCACGCGCCGGAATCCTGAATCACGTGCATCTGGTATGCCTGTACTTTTCCGTCGCGCGACCCACCAATGGTGATGTTTTGAATCTGGGCTCGGCCGTGGCCAAGTGCGACCATCGATTCGCTTCGTGTTTCACACCAGCGCACAGGTCTGCCCAAATTTTTGGAGATCTGACCTAGCAGTAGCTCCTCTGGGTACGCGCCAATTTTGGCCCCGAACCCGCCTCCCACATCTGGGGTGATGATTCGCACTTCGCCTTCGTTCAGATTGTTTGCCTTCAATACCTCGTCGCGGGCACCTTGAGCGTGTTGAGTCGAAAGCCACTGATAGAGCCGGCCATCTACCCACGTGGCGGCGGCACCACGAACCTCTAGCGGACAAGGCGCAACGCGCTGGTTGACAAACCGTCCTTTGACAACAACTTCGCATCCGTCAAAAATTGCCTCGCCCGTATTATCCGGCATGCCAAGAGCCGTGCTGTCAAAGACCACGTTGCTCCCGCACTCCTCATATATGAGTGTCGAACTGGTCATCGCCGCTTCGATGTCGACGAGGACTTCGAGCGGGTCGTAGTCCACCATCACTTTCTCCACCGCATCCTCGCCTTGATCGGCAGATTCGGTGAGTATCACCGCAATTGGCTCACCCACGTATCGAACTTTGCCGCTCGCCAACAGTGTTCGTTTTGCCGTCGGATTGAACGTGGCGGCAACTGGTTGGAGGCCGAGATCTGCCGCCGTGTAGATCGCGATAACTCCTGGCGATGCGAGTGCTTCGGTTACATCAATGTTGGTAATCAGTCCGTGGGCGATAGTGGCGCGTACGTAGGTGGCGTGAGCCGCGTTGGCCAATAGTGGCTCGCCTTGCAAATCGTCGACATACACCCCACCGGTGGTGAGAAATTTGGGGTCCTCTTTGCGCAAGACGCGGTTGCCGAGAATACTTCCAGCCACATGAACTCCTGTTTAGGGTCTTGCTTAACGCAAGAATTGATCAAAAAGTGCTAGCCGAATGATAGCCAGCGAGGCCAGTTATGGCTTTAGCGGATCAAGCGCGATGACACCGTCGGTCACGTGGTTCACCGCGTCGAGAGAACGCACAAGCAAGATATTGGAGACCACGGTGTACGGCCATTGCTCAGGCAAAACGGTGGAGAGGGCCGGAAGATCAATCATCGGAATTCGGCGTTCGTTCGGGTGTAGATAACCCAACTGCGACCGAATCGCTTCCTGCAGACCGGCATCGGTCTGGAGATAGGTCACCTGATCCTGCAGGGCCTCGTTCGTATCTTCGAATCCGGCGTATTCGGTCTTGCGCTCGGATAACAGTTCGCGCTGATGGAGCCATGTGCGCACAGGCAAGATGAAAAGCGCAACGACGAGCGCAACGGCCGCCAAGACGCCAATTGGGATCGCCGCTATACGCAGCGAGCGATTCTTGACGAGATGAATTTCTGCGCTAGACACCCTTCCATTGTGGCTGGTGGGAAAGGCGAAACGGTGGCACGCCTAGATATCTCTATGAAAGCGGAGCGAGGGCGCCTCGGCCAATGAAACTGGCCCGCGAGCCAAGTTCTTGCTCAATTCGAAGTAAGCGGTTGAACTTGGCAACTCGCTCGCTTCTCGCTGGGGCACCAGATTTTATTTGTCCGCAATTGGTGGCCACCGCCAAATCGGCAATCGTTGTATCTTCGGTTTCACCACTGCGGTGACTCATCACGCTGGTGTAGCGGTTTGCCGAAGCGAGTTCGATAGTCGACAGAGTTTCAGACAAGGTCCCGATTTGATTGACCTTGATCAAAACACTGTTGGCGACACCTTCAGCGATCCCGCGACGCAGTCGACTCACGTTGGTAACGAACACATCGTCGCCGACCAGTTGAATACGCGATCCAAGGCTTTTTGTCAGCGTTGCCCAACCGGCCCAATCATCTTCGGCCATTCCGTCTTCGATGGAGATGATTGGATACTTGTCGACCAATTCAACCCACCACCCGGCCAATTCATTGCTCGACAGGACGACATGATCACCGGCCAAGTGATACTTGCCGTCTTTGTATAGCTCACTCATCGCTGGATCGAGCCCGATGGCGATGTCTTCGCCCGGTCGGTATCCGGCTCGGGCAATTGCATCGACGAGTGCAGTGATGGCTTCTTCGTTGTTCTTGAGATCAGGAGCAAATCCACCCTCGTCGCCAACAGCTGTGCTCAATCCCCGTTCATGCAGCAAGTCCTTGAGCGCGTGATAGCACTCGACACCCCAGCGCAATGCTTCCGAATATGTTTTCGCTGCAACGGGCAGAATCATGAACTCCTGCAGATCCACATTGTTGTCTGCGTGAACTCCACCGTTGAGTACATTCATCATCGGCAGTGGCAACACACACGCGTCAAGTCCTCCGATCGATCGATACAGCGGCTGATCTAATTCGTTGGCCGCGCTATGGGCGCAAGCCAGGCTGACGCCAAGAATCGCATTGGCCCCAAGGCGAGACTTGTTTGGCGTGCCATCAAGATCGATGAGCACTTGATCAATTGAGACCTGGTTATCAATGTCCGCACCGTGTAATGCATCGTTGATTTCGTTGTTGACGTTGGCGACCGCGCGTAGAACGCCCTTGCCGTGAAAACGACTGTCGCCGTCGCGCAATTCTGCGGCCTCATGTTCGCCGGTGGAAGCGCCCGACGGCACGATCGCACGACCGCGGGCGCCGCTGGAAAGTATGACATCAACTTCGACGGTTGGATTTCCTCGTGAGTCAAGTACCTCGCGACCGGCAATCCGATCAATTGTGCTCATGCGTCCACGCTAGTCAATTGCAACTATTGATCGATTTATCAAAGTTGTTTCGCCTCGTCCCACAACTTATCGAGTTGGTCAAGCGACAATGCCGAAATATTCAGTCCGCGCTGTGCGGCAAGTTGCTCAACCAATTCGAACCTTGCTCGGAACTTTAGTGAGGCGTTGCGCAGAGCAAGTTCGGCATCGTGTCCAATGTGGCGCGAAAGATTTACCACGCTAAACAGCAGGTCGCCAAGTTCCATTTGCACAGCATCGCTATCTCCACCAGCATCAATTGCGTGGCGAAGTTCGGCGGTCTCCTCGATTACTTTGGCCAGGGCGCCGTCGAATGATGGCCAATCAAAGCCAACATCTGCGGCTCTCTTTTGCAACTTGGCGGCAAACATCAACGACGGTGACGAGCCCGCGACTCCATCGAAAATCGAAATGGGACCAGATTGGTCAATTGACTTGGCCTCTCTTTCGGTTTCCTTAACCGCTTGCCATGTGGTGACAACGTCTTGGGCTGTGTTGGCCACCGCGTCGCCAAACACATGAGGATGCCGCCTTACAAGTTTGGAATGTATTGAGCGAGCAATGTCGACGATCGAGAAGCGGCCCTGTTCCTCGGCGATTGCGGCGTGAAACTCAATCTGGTACAGCAAATCACCGAGTTCGTCGATAAGCGCGTCGTCCGTGCTTGGGTCGCTGGGGTCGAGAGCTTTAAGTGCATCGACTACCTCGTATGTCTCCTCGAGCAGGTATTTGACGAGCGACTCGTGAGTTTGCTCGCGATCCCAAGGGCATTCTTGGCGGAGCGTTCTGGCTAGTTGATGCAGCGCTGCCATCTCACTATCGATTGGACTGGCCAATTGTGGAATGTAGAGAGAGGTCAGGTGATCGGCCTCCACAACCTGGTCCATCTGGCTCCACGACGTGTGTATGACCTGCTGATCGGGTAATCCGAGATGATGAAGTATGACTATTGGCTCGTCACCAGTTGAATTCTCAAGAGTCAATTTCACATCCGACAAAACCCACTTTGAGTGAACTTGAGCGACGAGCAGTGGTCCGCGTTCGCCGACGGCCTCTTGCCCAAATTGGTGCCCGTCAATGAGTCGGACACTCGCATTCACCGGATCGACGCCGAGTGCATCCCAGGCAAGATCGAGAAAACTCAGCGCTGGCAAAATATCGACGGCAATTCGCGGGTCGAGAGCAAGTTGCTTCACACTGTTTTCGAGTACGAGTGGCGAGCCGGGTACCGCGTATAGCACCTCGCCGTGCTCAATCGCAGCGGCAGCCACCTTTTCGGCTATTGCCGCATATACCTCATCGAAGGTTTCGAACCGTTCGTACAGATTGTCAAAACTTGTGGCATTCGGAAGCAGCGAAGCAGTTGGATGCATGTGCGTTCGCACGAATTGAACCGCAATGTTTTCGATTGCGTCAAGAGTTGCTTTAGTCAGCGTGTTGAGGGGGCCAGGACCTAGTCCAACAATTGTGACGCGCGGTAATGGCATGAAGTGTGTTTAATTGGCAACAATCTGACCCGTCGGTGGATTCCATCGACCGTACGACGACTTGATTGAGATGTCTGCCGTGGCGAGGTAACCGGTGAGCAGAGTGTGCCCTGGATCTACAGAGAGCACCGCGTTGAGTGCGTCGGCAATTTCGTCAAAAGGGCGGATCAAAATGACGTGCCAGCCAAAACTCGACTTGACTGGGCCATATGCCACACTTTCCTTTGCTTGTAGCGCGCCTGCCGTGAAGGCTGCATCATCTCCAGTTTGAATCTCGGCAAGCGCAATACATTCGCTAGTGGCGCTGCCGAGGGCTCCACCCGACGTGCTTGCGCCAGGTTCAATGGAATATGTACCGGCAAGTTCAGCGAAGTCCTTGCCATCGTTGAATAAATTGATCACCTTCTTTGCCGTTGATTCGTCGTCGACGACAATGTGACGCATACACATCACGCCTAACTTCGCCGGGATCTTCGCGTACGTCGCGGCTAGCTCATCTGTTGCTGGAACCTCGACCCGCCCAAGAGCCAAGTCCTGACTGTTTAAGGACACAATCAATTCCTTCAATTCGGGTCCAAGCAACGCGGTTTGACTGTCTTGTTCGAGTTGGTCCAAAACCACTTGGCGATCTGCATCGGTTACCGGTTCTCCGTAAATTTCTAACATTTGGGTCGTGGCCATGCCGCGGAGGAGCGCGCCAAGTACAGACCTCGACGATTCCCCCGATACCCGACCATCGACTATGTCGAGTTGCCCGGCATCGCCCAATTGCTGCACCGTCAGTTCAAAATCGTCGACGCTCAGTCGATCGTCACCGATGCGTACCGCACTCGTCGAGACCGCAGAAGAACATGCGGATAGTGACACAAGGGCAATTGCGCCCAGAATGCGAAAACGCTTGTGGAATAACATCATCATCACCCTAGTTGTTGTAACAAATCGACGAGATAGGACGCGACATCTCCAGATTCGGCATTGCCGGATTTTGGATCGTGGTCCGGTAAATCTATCGTCACCTGTTTCGACGTCTCGTTATACGTAGTGCCGGTTGAAATTCGCTGCAATCTCATGAGCTCACTTGCCTTTAGCGAGAGTGGCAATATCTTTGCACGGCGATTGGAGACCACGAGTTCACGGATACCCAGGCGATGACACTCTGCTCGTAACAGACCGACAACGAGCAACGCCTTGGCGGCCGAGGGGAGTGGGCCGTAACGGTCGGTCCATTCGGTGCCGATGTCATCAACGTCTTCTCGCTTCGTTACCGCGGCAAGACGGCGATACGCATCGAGTCTGAGTTCTTCCTTCGCCACATAATCGACGGGTAGGAATGCCTGAGTTGGCACATCCAATTTCAAATCGGGAACTATCTGGGGCAGCGGTTCGTTCTTCATTTCTGCAACTGCCTCTGTGACAAGTTGGCAATAGAGGTCATAACCGACTGCAGCGATGTGGCCACTTTGGGCTTCGCCCAGCAAGTTGCCGGCGCCTCTAATTTCAAGATCTCGCATCGCGATTTTGAATCCACTGCCTAGCTCCGTGGATTCTCCGATCGTGCGCAACCTTTCGTACGCCTCCTGGGAAAGCGCCCGATCGCGTGGATGAAACATGTATGCATAGGCGCGAGATCCGCTGCGCCCGACCCGACCTCGGATTTGATGCAACTGTCCAAGTCCAAGGAGATCGGCGCGTTCGACCACGAGCGTGTTTACGGTTGGCATGTCAATACCGCTTTCGATGATCGTCGTGCACACTAAAACGTCAAAACGTCCCTCCCAAAAGTCAATGACAATCTGCTCGAGCGCGTTCTCGTCCATCTGTCCGTGGGCCACAGCGATACGTGCCTCGGGAACCAGCTGGCGAAGTTCGCGCGCACGTTCTTCAATCGTCTGAACTCGATTGTGCACCCAGAACACTTGGCCATCACGAAGTAATTCACGCCTTATCGCTTCCGTGGCGACCCGCTCGTCGGTCTCGCCGACAAACGTGAGAATTGGCTGACGGTCGGCCGGGGGAGTTTGCAACAGAGACAAATCACGAATTCCAACGAGACTCATCTCTAATGTTCGAGGGATCGGTGTTGCAGTCAACGTGAGGACATCGACATTTGTCTTCATTTTTTTCATTAGTTCTTTGTGGCTTACGCCGAAGCGCTGCTCCTCATCGACGACGAGCAGACCAAGGTCTTTGAAAGTGACCGACTCTTGAAGGAGCCTGTGGGTGCCGATGACGCAGTCGATTTCTCCGCTTGCTAGTCCACGAATTACCTTCTTCGCTTGGGCTGCGGTGAGAAATCGTGAAAGGGTCTCCACGCGAATCGGATAGCCGGCAAACCGTTCGCTAAATGTATTTCCGTGTTGGGAAGCCAACAAAGTTGTGGGGACGAGCACGGCCGCCTGCTTTCCATCTTGAATGCATTTGAATGCCGCGCGAATCGCAACCTCGGTTTTGCCAAATCCAACATCTCCGCAGATAAGTCGATCCATTGGAACGTCTCGCTCCATATCGGCCTTGGTTGCTTCTATCGCCAGCCGTTGATCGGGGGTCTCGACATATGGGAACGCGGCCTCCATCTCGGTTTGCCACGGTGTGTCTGGCGGGAATGGATGACCTCGTGCAGACACGCGTCGCTGGTAGAGGACCACTAATTCCTGGGCGATCTCTCGCACCGCAGATCGAACTCTTTGCTTGGCCCTGGCAAAATCGCTTCCGCCGAGTCGATGTAATGTCGGCGATTCACCGCCGACATATTGTCGAACGGAGTCAATGTGATCGGTGGGGACGTAGAGCTTGTCTCCGTCTTTATAGGCGAGCAGCAGGTAGTCGCGTTCGGATCCGCCCATCGAACGAGTGACCATGCCTTCGTATCGACCAACACCGTGATGGTGATGGACGACATAATCGCCTGGTTTGAGATCTTGAAAGACGGAAGTGGAATCACGCTTGCGTACCCGCGGCTGGCGGTGGGTACGGCGCCTTCCAGTGAGATCCGTTTCGGCGATAAGCGCCAGTTCGCATCCGGGAAGTGTGCAGCCGTGATGCAATGGTGCGACAACTACATAGACACCGGGTTTGTCTAGATTCGACGATGCCTCGTCCAATTTCGAATAGTCGATGACGGCGACGCCCTGTTCTCTGAATACCTCGAAGAGTCGAGTTGCCGAACCGGTTCCCTCGGCGGCCAAGATCACACGCCATTTTTTTGACACCAATTGGATGACGCGGCGAGCCGTTGCTTCTGCATCGCCCGTTATCGGACCCCAACCGGTGGATTGCACAGTTGGAATTTCAATTGCTTCGGCCGGCGCGACTATTGATACCGCGCGCAGCAATTGTGACGAGGCGAGCAAGCGATCAATCTCGGCGTGTAGGCGCGGAAACGAAAGGGTGGCGTCGCGCGCCCAAGTAGAGGCGAGGGCACGCGCGAGGTCGTCCTCTTCGGCGAGCAAATCTCGAGCGCGATCTCGCATTCGGCGCGGCTCGATAAGCACGAGGCGCGATTGCGAATCCAGCAGATCCGTGAGAAGCAGGTCTTCTTCGACGAGCCAAGGAAGCCAACTTTCCATTCCGTCAAAGACGAGCCCGTCGCTCAACCGATCCCAGTGTTCGCGACCCCACGGTTCGTTGGCAACGAGACCACGTGCTCGTTCGCGTGTGCGATCAAGGAGCTGTAGTTCGCGGGCGGCGAAGATGACGGCTTGAGCCAAATCGTCAGTACTGCGTTGGTCGTTGACATTGAACGAGGTGAGTCTGTCGACCTCGTCTCCCCACAGATCGATCCGCACGGGAGAGTCCGCCGTCGATGGAAAGATGTCAATTATTGATCCGCGTCGAGACACCTCGCCGCGATGTTCGACGAGCTCCTCGCGCCGATATCCCTCTCGCACAAGTCGGGCAAGAAGTGAATCCGCATCGATTTGATCGCCAGGGCGTACCAAGATGGGCACGATCGAGCGTGCATCTGGTCCAAGTTTTTGCAACAGTGCCCGGACTCCACCGACGACTATGCGCGGGCGATTGGTGCCCGCCATTCGCCACAGAACTTCGAGTCGCCGACCCATTGTCTCGACATTCGGACTCACTCGCTCAAACGGCAATGTTTCCCAGGCGGGGAAGAGCAGCACTTCGTCTTGGCCAAAGAACTGTGCAAGATCATCGCGGATCTGGGAGGCATCAGTTCCGGTTGCGGTGGCGATGATCAAGGTAGTTGTCGGCGATCGCTGGGCCAGCCCGGCAATCACGGTTGCGCGCGCATGATCTGCGCATGCAAGTGTCGCGTTGTTGCCTGCAATCGAATCGAGCGCAGGTTCGGCGCTCGCCATTTGCGCAACCTGCGAAAGAAGCATGGTCTGCGCGACCGTTACAGGGAGTTGATCTGTTGCATGGCCGAATCAAGCCCACGGCTGCAGATCATTTGCACTGCGTCGGCCGCCACATGAATAGCGACATCGAGCAACTTTCGTTCGTCAGTCGGGATCCGCGAAAGGACGTGATCCACTCCAAATTCCTTTGATGTCGGCTTACCGATTCCGATGCGAACTCGCACGAAATCCTGCGATTTCAAATGCTTGGAAATCGAACGCAATCCGTTGTGGCCAGCAAGACCACCGCCGATTTTGATCCGCACCACGCCTGGCTCAAGATCTAATTCGTCGTGAACGATGATGATTTCGTGCGGATCGGTTATGTCGTATCGCCTGGATAGCGATCCCACCGCATCGCCGGAGTTATTCATGAACGTTGTTGGAGTTGCCAGTAGCAGATGTTTTTCGTCAGCGTGTACCTCGCCGACGAGGGCACGATCTCGAGTCGCCTTGAGTGTCACGCTGTATCGCTGCGCCAACAAGTGAAGAACGGCGAAGCCGACGTTGTGTCGGCTTCCCTCAAATTCGCGACCGGGATTGCCGACACCAATAATTAGCGCGTCAAACGGAGTTCCTTGTCGCTCGCGTCGCGGGGTGCGACCGAACAACGCCACGCAGATTAGGAAGCGGCGGGCTTGCCGTCGACTGTGGCTGGTGCGCCAACGACGGGCGCGGCGGCGCCTGCGAGTACTTCACCTTCAACAGGAGCAACAACCGCTACTTCAACCTCAATCTTGGTGACTAGAACGGTGACAACGACTAGGTCTGGGTCGGCGACGGCGGTGACTCCTGGCGGAAGTTTGATGTCTCCAAGTCGAATGATGTCTTCCATTCCCATGTTCGTGACATCGATCAAAATCTCGTTTGGAATGTTGTCTGCGGCCGCGCGTACTTCAATGCGGTCGACAGTTGGGTCAACGAGTCCGCCTTCTGCAAGAACCGCCTTGGCCGTTCCGGTGAGGTGAACGGGTATCGCCATGACGATCTCTTCGCTCAGGTCAATCTGCATGAAATCGATGTGCCGGACTCGTCGCTTGGCAGGGTCCCTTTGCATTTCTTTGACCACCGCTGGATACTTTTTGTTACCAACCTGCAATTCCAAGATCGTGTTAGTACCAGCAGGGCCAGATAGGGCGGCGCGCAATTCGCGTCGCTCGACCGTGATCGAAACTGGCTTCATTCCGTGCCCATAAATGATCGCGGGAATGTGATCTTGGGTAAGCAAACGGCGTGATTCGGAGCTGCCGGTCTCGCGACCGACGTGAGTATTCAAGATGGTTGGCATAGCGGCGGCTCCGACAATCGACAATTAATAAACGGCTCTGAAGTGTATCGGCAACCCGGGTCTAATGGTCAGGCCTGGTTTTCTCCACCAAATAACTCGCTAACGCTCGTGTCGTTGAATACCGCCGTCAGCGCGTCGGCAAGGATTTTGGCCACCGAGAGCACCTCAATTTTGGCGATTCGCTTTTCCGCGGGTAGCGGCACGGTATCGGTAAGTATGACCCGCGTGATAGGCGCTTTTTCCAGTCGCTCGATTGCCGGCCCGGACATAACTCCGTGGGTTGCCATCGCCCACACTTCCTTTGCACCGCGTTCGATTAGCAATTCCGCGGCGCTGACAATCGTTCCGCCGGTATCGATCATGTCGTCGGCAAGCACGCAGAGACGACCTTCGACGTCTCCAATTACTTCCTTTGCCACGGCGACGTTGGCGGTGTTTTTTGGCCGACGTTTGTGGACGAATGCAACATCTGCATCCATGTCGACTAGGTGTTGGGCAAATCGTTCAGCCACTTTTACCCGTCCGGCATCTGGAGAAACAATGACGACGCCGTCATGTACGTTCTTACGTAAGTATTCCTCGAGCACTGGCATTGCAGTGAGGTGGTCAACCGGTCCTTCGAAGAATCCTTGAATCTGTCCGCTGTGCAAGTCGATGGAGACCATTCGTTTGGAACCAGCGGCCTTGAACAGATCGGCGATCAGTCGTGCGGTAATTGGTTCCCGACCTTCTGCCTTTCGATCTTGACGGGCATAGCCATAAAAAGGACATACGGCCGTTACTCGTTTCGCCGAAGCGCGATAGGCGGTGTCAATCATGATCAGCTGCTCCATGATCGAGTCATTTACGCTTCGCCCTTCGCTTCCGCAATGCGTTTGCATGATGAATACGTCGCCGCCTCGGATACTTTCTCCAAATTGCGGTCGCAGCTCGCCATTGGCGAACTCGATGATGTTGGCATCACCAAGTTGTACGTCGAGATGCATCGCTACTTTCTCGGCGAGCGCGGGATGTGTTCGCCCCGTGTAGAGGGCCATGCGCTTTGTGGTGACTTTGTCGATTGTCTTGTTCATCGTTGCCCGTCGCTCGTCATTTGGTGTCACCAGTGTAGAACGAACCTAAGAAGCGAGTTCCGGGGAGAGGACTCGAACCCCTATATACGGGACCAAAACCCGTTGTC
>JBDTPW010000058.1:0-3833 GCA_039932495.1 Ilumatobacteraceae bacterium | reverse complement strand
ACTGCTTGTCAATTTGCGCCAGCGCAACCTCGAGGGCCTTGTTGCGCTCGACAATATTGTCAGAATTATTGGTCACATTGCTCTTGCTATTTTCTTTGTCGATGTGCTTGGCCATGACGCGCCTTTCGCTATAGGTACTGCTTGATTGGTGTGATGTGTGAATGAACCATACCCCCGAACAGGTGTTCGGTCAAGCATCTCTAGCCCTTACTGGGCTTGGGCGTTAATCGACAGCGTGAAGCCGTGCATCGGCGATCTCGTCTGGCTCAAGTGGATGCATGGCCAAGTCGACGGCCAGCCAGGTGGTGTAACTAAATGGGTATCCAAGTATTGATACTGCCACCGCAACCGCGGCGGTGATGAATATCAGTGGCCATGTGGACACGTCCGGATATGTCGCCACAATGCCGATAATCATTACCAGTATCAGCGATCCCAATGTAAATATTGCGTTGATCGCCGCCGCGCCGAGCATAAATCCGTCCATGTTTCGCTGCCATTTCAAGCCGCAACTTTGACAACGAGGCACATGGCGAAACCAGCCAACAAAGAATGCTTTCTTGCTTCCGCAATTCGCACACCGTCGCCGCAAACCTCGACTCAGGAGAACTAGAGGACGTGGACTAGTCGATGAGTTCATCGACGAATTCGGAAAACACGTCGGCATAGTGCAGCGCGTCGGTGTCGCTGTGCATCACCGAAATGAGCCATTGCTCGTCCAACCCTGGTGGCAGCAAAATTCCGCGATTGATCCCGTGGATCCACTGGGCAAATGCAAGATCAAAATCGGTGTTCCGATAGTCGCGATAGTTGCGAATCTGATCCTCTGCCCAAGTCACGCAACCCTTTGCCCCAAATTGCACAGTGTGCGCAGGAAGCGAAGCGTCATCAATGACGGTGTTCACCGCATTGACGAGCATCGAATTACGCTTGATCGTTGTCGTGGTGGTCTCTGGCGTGCAAATGTCGGCGAGCACGGCTTGGGCGGCCGCCATACACAGCGGATTTCCGTTATACGTACCGAGGTGAACAACTTTTCCGCTCGTAATCAAGTCCATGTATTCCTGCTTGCCGCCGAAAGCGCCTAAGGGCAGTCCCCCGCCGATTGACTTGGCTACGGCGACGAGATCTGGCGTCACTCCAAGTACGCCGCTGGCACCCGACCAACCTGCGGTAATTCCAGTTTTCACTTCATCGAACACCAATAAAGTTCCGTAACGTGCGGTGATCTCTCGAACTGATTGCAAATAGCCGTCATCGGGCAAGCAAATGCCAATGTTTTCCATGACCGGTTCAACGATGAAGCATGCGACTTCGCAACTTTGTAACACTTGCTCAAGCGCGTTTGCGTCGTTGTACGGAATCACGATTGTGTCGCGCACAACGCTTGATGAGATCCCGGCAGACGACGGTACCGACACGGGAGCATGGTCTGGACCAGCGAGATGAAGTGGCGGCTTCATTGACACCATGACCTCATCGTGATGTCCGTGATAGCCACCTTCGACCTTGACAATCTTGTCGCGCTTGGTCACCGCGCGGGCAACTCGAATGGCATCCATGGTCGCTTCCGTACCGGAATTCGTAAATCGCCACATCGGCAATCGGTATCGAGCGGCCAAAAGTTCAGCTACATCGGCATTCGCCTCACACGGCGTGACGAATAGTGTGCCGCTACCCAATTGCCGCTCAATTGCGCTACGTACGAGCGGATTGACATGCCCGGCGAACAGCGCCCCGAACCCCATATCGAAGTCGGTATATCGATTACCGTCTACGTCTTTCATCCACGAGCCTTGTGCCTCGCGGACAACTATCGGGTACGGGTCGTACGCCTGAAAACTGGACGGCACGCCGAGTGGTAGCACCTTTCGTGCCCGAGAATTAGCCCGCTGCGACGCCCTCGTTCGCTGTGCGTAGGTTTCTAACTCTCGTTTCGTGATCTCTTTGGCTCGGTCCGCCAATGAGTAGCGCAGCGTGGAATCCATCGCTGACATGGTTATCAACTCCAGTGATTACGTCGTCAATAGCCTACACTACAAGTCCCGTGGTGGGCGTAGCTCAGTTGGTTAGAGCGTCGGGTTGTGGTCCCGAAGGTCGGGGGTTCGAGCCCCCTCGTCCACCCCAATTTTTAGTACTAAATAATTACCGAACGCGCCTTAGTAATAGGTATGTATCCGCGATTTGGAATTAAATAGTTCGGCAAAGACGACAATATTCTTTTCATTTTTGCCGGTGTAAATCGAGTAACCGCCACAAGAGATCAAACGCAGTCCAGCAAAGTTGATATTTCCATAGACGGTTTTAGTCGGGAAATTACTCTTGGCATACAACTCGACTCGTGTGACTCGGAATGTCGCCACCGACCCATCTTTTCGTCCAACTGTGATCAGGTCATTTTCTTTAAGGCTTCCCAGCCGGTAGAAAACGGCCGGACTCTTTGACCAAGCGCTATGTCCCGCAATAATTGCCGGTCCCTTTTCACCTGGTGTAGGGGCTCCTGTGTACCAACTAGCTGGAAATCCGCTCGATGTCACCCCGAGTGTTCCATCCGGAGCAAGTCCCAATCCGACGAGCGGAGTGTTCACTCCAATTGCTGGAATCTGGAGGCTAAGCGGAAGAGATCTCTTCATTGGTGCAGCAATCGGAGCAAACCGTGAAACTACTTCGCGCTCCGAAACTCTGGCCAGAGATCCGACTGCATAACCCTGACCCGAAGTCACGGGACCAATTGGTGGCGTCACTTGCGGAACCGTGGTAGTTGTTGTCGTTGCTGCCGTAGTTGTAGTTGTTGCCGCCGTAGTTGTAGTCGTGGCTGGGGCAGCTACACATGACGGTCGAGAAATTGTATTGGTATCCATCGTGACCGCACCATTACGGGCTAGCGCTCGCCCACTAACAGTTGCGCCGGTGGTAAGGGTGATGCTTGTGAGCGCGATAATTGTCCCCACGAATGAAGATCCCGTACCGATAGTCGCCGAACTCCCCACTTGCCAGAACACATTGCATGCCTGAGCTCCGTTAGTCAACACGACACTGCTTCCAGATGCGGTGGTAAGAGAAGAACCGGCCTGGAAAATGAACACTGCGTTTGAATCTCCGGCGCCATTGAGAGTGAGTGCGCCGGTAAGACCAATTGATGACGACGAGGTGTATACGCCAGCCACCAAGGTCTGTCCCCCGAGATCTCCAGAGATGGCATTCGTCGATGTTTGACCTGCGGCAGAGTTATACGCGGTGACGAGATCTGTCTTGGCGCTTTGAGTCACGCTGTCGCCGCCATGATTTGTACCTGAAATCGTTATGGTGGAACTTCCGGTGATCGTCGTTGTTGGGAACGTACCCATATCTCCCGTAAGAGTTGTCGCCCCCGTGTTTGTGATACCCGCACCGGCCAGAACGGCGAAACTATCGGCTGTACCAAGTGACACCGCCGTTGCGGCATGAGCACTTCCCGAGAGCGATACAAGCATGACCGGCATCAGCAATGCCGTGGCGACCAATGCTGCACGGGCTTTAGCGCCAGCACCTTTGAAATACGAATGAAAATCGTTCTTGATGCGCGCCATGACTAGTCCTTTGCTCGGTAAATTATTTTCCAACCCCATGCAACTTCCGAAACTCGCCATGCAACTTTCAGAGTTTTAGATACGAGAAGTTAGAGAAGCCGATGGGACTATACCCACTCTAACTCACTGCCAAACGCCGTTACCGTTATTTCCCCAGCGTGCTCTATGCTCTCTCAGTCAAACAATGGCCCCTCTAGCTCAGTTGGTTAGAGCAACGGACTCTTAATCCGCAGGTCCTCGGTTCGAATCCGAGGGGGGGCACCA
>JBDTPW010000057.1:0-5735 GCA_039932495.1 Ilumatobacteraceae bacterium | reverse complement strand
ATCTCTTTTACAAGGAGAGGGTCGGGGGTTCGAATCCCTCAGCGCCCACTGTTTACCTAAGTACACTTGTTGGTAGAAATAGTACGTATAGGCGTAACTCTGCCTATGGAGGAATTTGTCAATCACTCATAGCGAGCGCCGCAGCGATATCGAGGGTTTGCGGGCGCTGGCCGTATTGCTCGTGGTCGCGTACCACTATGGCGTTACACAATTCAGCGGCGGCTTCGTGGGCGTCGATGTTTTCTTCGTCATTTCCGGATTTCTCATCACCAAATTGTTGATCGACGAGGGCGCGCGTGAAGGAGGCATCAAGTTAGGCAACTTCTGGGCCCGTCGAATCCGTCGAATCATCCCGATGGCCCTACTTGTCGTTGTCGTTACAGTCATTGCCGGCCTGTACATGCTCGAACCGGGGAGGGCACGAGAGCTTTCCACGGTCGCGCTCGGGGCGGTCGGTTTTTGTGCCAACTTTGTCCTTTATTACACCACAGGAAGTTACCTATCGGGAGTTACCCCGCCGTCTCCTTTGCAGCACTACTGGTCTCTCGCAATTGAGGAGCAGTTTTACTTGGTGTGGCCATTGATCCTGTTTGTCGTTGTTAAGTTCGGGCGCAAGTATTGGCGACGTTGGCTTGCTGCCGCCGTAGTTGTATTCGGAGGATCGTCACTTATCTATTCGATTGCCATCACGCGTTCGCAGCGCGATCTTGGCTATTACATGCCACATGCTCGAATCTGGGAAATTCTGGCCGGCGCCGGCCTGGCAACAGTTGGCGTGCACATCTTCAAGATTCCACAGCGATTTCGAGCCGCGATCGGGTGGGCAGGTCTGCTACTCATCATTTGGTCGGCGGTTTCGTTTGACAACACGACCGTGTTCCCGGGTTCGGCCGCATTACTGCCGGTGCTTGGAACCGTGGCGGTCATCACCGCAGTAGAAACATCGTGGGGACCGCAGAGAATTTTGCGGATCTCTCCGGCGCAACGCATTGGCGCGTGGAGCTACTCGTTGTATTTATGGCATTGGCCCGCGCTGGTTTTAGTTGAAGCAAGATTCGGAATTCCTTCTGTTTGGACAAAAATTTGGTTGTTCATCGGTTGCCTTGTTCTCTCCGCGATCACGTATACATATGTTGAACAACCTGCACGCCGACACGCCTGGCTCACAATTCGTCCGTGGCGAAGCATCGTCGCAGGGCTGACAGCAATCTCCATTGGATTGACGGGTGCGTTAGTGCTTTATGGGGTTGCGCCTCGTCTCGATGCGCGAGTCGACGCGGCGACCCCTCCGATTTCGTTGGCGGAGGGGACAGGTTCGGCAAGTTTCGTCCGTCCATCGAATGTGGCCGTGTCGGTGCCAAATAGTGTGGTTCGTTCAAAAAACTTGGTCAACGTTTTTCTGCTCGGCGACTCGACAATGGCATCGCTTCGGTGGTTTGAACAGGGAACGGTGGCCCTCGAAGGTTTCAATTACAAGTTGGACGTTGAGTCTTGCAGACGAATTGCCGACCCATCGTGTTACGGTCGCGAGAAGCGAGTTCCGACAAGCGCACTGCGCGCATTTAATGATTTTACGGGTCCGCTCGACTACGTCGTTTTGATGGCCGGATATGACAGCAGCGTGAGACGGGTGGGCGATGAACTTCGCCGTTTTATCGCTGCGATTAATGACAAAAATGTCAAGGTCGTCATTTTGACCTACAAAGAGTCGCTCAAATTTCCTTCTCCAGGGTCGCGTGGTAAACGCTCCGTGTATGCAGACTTCAACAAAATTCTCAAAGAAGAGGTGGCAAAGGACGAATCAGGGAATGTGGTGATCGCCGATTGGAATCTATTCAGTTGGGGTCAGTCTGAATGGTTCTTGACGGACGGAATTCATTTGAACATCGAGGGAGCAGTAGCCCTCGGTTGGTACATTTCGCATCTTGTAGCGACAATCGCCGACAACGCGTGCCCATTTACGGATGTGTATCCGTGTGGGTTCCCAGAACGGATGGACCCGCGCGTCGATCTGATGACTCAGTTCAGTGTCAAAGACACTGAGATTCAATGCTATGAAGACGGTTCAAGCAGGAAGCGAGTGTGCACGAGGGATCGCCGGCTGTAAAGCAGAAGTTCCTGAAATTAGAAGAACTCGTCGACAATTGTCATAATCGCGTCGGCATTCCACTTCGCTTCGCCAGGACGAAGCGGCGAAGGTCCAAATTCGACGGTCATACTGACTCCGTTCGGGCCTTGGAACGATCGAGTCCATATTCCAGTAGTACCACTATAAGTACCGCCAACAATTGGCAGGATTGGCAATTGAACTAACTCGGCGTATCGTGCTCGAATCTCACCGGCTCGACCGGCCGCCGGGGCGATTCGAAAATAGTCCTGATGATAAAAGATCACAATCTGTGGCTTGATAAGGTTCCCAAGGCGGACCATCGCTTGAGTCTCGGGTTCGCTCGCTGCGCTTGGGCCGGCGTATTGCCAGTACCCGACACTGCCGGACGGGGCCCAACGAACAGGAAAATTTCGATTTAGATCGACCCCGTTTGCATTTTGACGAGTTCGAGCGTCCTGACCGTCAGGGTTCATCGAGCGCACCAGCCAAAGGTCTATTTTTGGGCTGAGTTCCATCGTGTCGAGGAGGTCCATCACTGCAAGACCGGCAGTCTCGTCACCGTGGATTACTCCAATCACGAGAACTGGTATTCCATCGGGCGCACCACGACGATGCACGAGCAGCGGCACCCCTTTGACCGAGCGACCAAATTCGTAGTCAATGTTGTACGGAACCTCGCCTCGTGTCGCAAACCTATCGATGTTGATTGCCTGCGATATTTGTGGGGCCAAAGTTGTTTCGGATGGAACCGTTGTTAGGGATGTCGATGTTGCCGGCGAATTGTGGTTGACAACAATTAATAGCGTGGCGATGAGCAAGATGGCCGCGACAGCAACCTTGACGAAAATCTGCGTTCGTACCCGGCGGACGGTGGCAGCCTGGCGACGAGAATCCAAAACTTTGCTCGCAACTTGACGCGCTGGCAACAAGGTTTGGGTCGCCGCGGCGCGATCGACCACATCGCGATCAATACGAATTGGCTGGGTCGGGGCGAGAGGTGGCTCTTCCAGTACGAATTTCGTTGACGCAACACCTTGTCCGATCGCTTCATCGGTGAAAGCTGCGCGACGACCCGATCGCTTGGTATCGATACGCCACGTACGACCGGCGGGGTCCGTATAGGAGAGGTTGAGGATCAGGGCTCTTGCTTCGGCAGAGGAGATCTCTCCATTTTCGAAGGCGAGGCATGTCTGCTGATACGTCTGGTCGAGTTTGGCCAGTTCGGCCGTTGCCCGAGGAGTCTGGTCCGCCCGTGGTACGTCGTGGATGTATTTCGTTGCCGTACTAGTTTGATCGGCGATCTCATCGGTGAAGGCTGCGTGCTGTCCGGATCGCTTCGTGTCGATTCGCCAAATTCGTCCCTCTAGATCTTTGTACGTGAGATTGAGAATCCGTGCCCGTGCCTCGGCCGCTGAGATCTCTCCGTTCTCAAAGGCGAGACACGTCTGCTGATACAGGCCGTCTAACCGAACGATTTCTGGATGAAGCGGATCGAGAAGTACCACTTCGGCTAGCCGATCAACTCTGACATATCCTGGTTAATTCTATTACTTGACATTGGTCGACGCGGGCGTACAGTGCGTACCATATGAAATTGGGCCCGGGTTTTACATTCTCGTGGAAGCGGGCGCTTGGTATCACAAAGGCAAAACGGAAGATTTCGCGAACGACTGGAGTGCCAATGAGTCGGTCGGGTCGCCGATCCAAGTTTGGTCGGATGTTTGGAATCAAGTAGCGATGGGCGATTCCGAGTTGTACGGAGTTAGCCAACGCGACTTGCAGGATCAATTCGATACGCGTCGACTTGCAGACCGAATCGAAGAGAAAAAGGTGCACGATGCTCTCACGGTCGAGGAGCAGGAATATATCGCCGCCAGGAATATGTTCTTCCTTGCCACGGTGGATGCTCGGGGGAATGTAAATTGCTCGTATAAAGGTGGCGAGCCCGGGTTCGTTCGTGCGATAGACGAGCACACGATCGTTTTTCCGAATTACGACGGTAACGGAATGTATCTCTCGACTGGCAACGTGCTCAATGGCGGCGAAGTAGGAATTCTGTTCATCGATTTCGAGAATCGCAATCGCATGCGCTTCAACGGAACCGCTTCAATTGATTTCAACGATCCGCTAAAAGGCGATTTCCCTGGAGCGCAGTTCATTGTGCGCGTGAGAGCCCGCGAGATCTTTCCCAATTGTCCCCGCTATATCCACAAGATGAAAGTTGTCGAGAATTCGCGCTTCGTGCCAATAAGCGGCATTGCAACTCCGGTGCCAAGTTGGAAAACTAGCGAGTGGGCCGCAGATGTACTTCCCGAAAATGACCCGGCACGCGATCCTCAGAGTGAGATTCTGTAGCCGAACAATAGAATTTGATTCATGACCACAGGTCGCACGTTTTTGCTGCGCGGTGGCGTCGTGATGCCGATGGAAGGTACCAAGAAGTCGTTCGATCCAGGTTCGGTTCTGGTCATCGACGGAATTATTGAGGCAGTCGGAACTGTCGACGAGGTCAACCATCATCCGGCGGCTCAATCGGTCGAAGTCGTGGAAATGAGTGGGCATGCAGTTGTACCCGGTTTTCACAATTGCCACATCCATTCGGGTCTACTCCGAGGCACGGCGGAATCACTTGCACTATGGGAGTGGTTGGAAAAACATGTCGATCCAGCGCATCGAGCGTTAACGCCCGAGATCGCCGAGGTGGCTTCATGGATGGCATATACGGAAAGTGTTCGCGGCGGTACAACGTCGGTGCTCGATATGTGGCGATTCATGGAAGGTTCGGCACGGGCCGCCGAGCACATCGGAATTCGCGCCACATTGGCGCCGTACACGGCAGATCTCTATGACTATTTCGAAACAATGGAGTCGAACCGTCGTTTGCTCGAAACACATCGCACGGCCGCAGATGGTCGTGTTCGAACGTGGGTCGGGCTCGAACACATCTTCTACTGCTCGGAGGCGATGTTCCGCCAGGCCGCGGCGCTGGCAGAGGAGTTTGACACGGGCATCCATACCCACTCGTCGGAATCGATATGGGAGGTTGAAGAGTGCATCCGCCAATTCGGTCGACGTCCGATCGAGGAGTTTCATCGGCGCGGAATATTGGGACCACGCACCGTCATTGCCCACGGCGTTTGGCTCGACGATTCCGAGGTGGAGGTCCTGGCCCGAACTGGAACGAGCATTGCCCACTGTCCGTGTTCGAATATGAAGCTTGCATCGGGGGCCGCCAGGGTGGGTTACTACCGTGAGCAGGGCATCACAGTTGGGCTCGGGACCGACGGTGAAAAGGAGAACAACAATCTCGACATGCTCGAGGAAATGAAATTCGCGTCGTTGCTGCAAAAAGTCTCGACGCTCGATCCGACGGTCGGAGATCCGTGGGACATCTTAGACATGGCAACGTTGTCAGGAGCAAAGGCACTCGGGCTCGGCGACATTACAGGTTCGCTCGAGAAAGGCAAACATGCGGACATTGCCGCTATCGATCTGCGCGGCGTGCACTTTGTTCCGGTATTTCACGGCCAGGATTTCAACGTCCCGGCCCATCTCGTGTTCACGGCATCAAGCCATGATGTCACCGATGTGTGGGTGCAGGGTCGCCAACTAGTTGAACACGGGG
>JBDTPW010000056.1:0-6324 GCA_039932495.1 Ilumatobacteraceae bacterium | reverse complement strand
ACGCGGTCGCGACACACTCGTTGGGTAACTATTCGCGTTACGCAAATCCGACCGTCCGCTCATTTGAGCGAACTGTTGCAGATTTGGAACAAGCCCAAGATGCGCTCGCCTTTGGGTCCGGAATGGGAGCTCTTTCGAGTGTCGTCCTCGCGCTTTGCTCTGCAGGTGACCATATTGTTGCCCAACGGCAAATTTATGGAGGAACAGTTTCGTTTCTCAACGGACCATGCAAACGATTCGGAATCGACGTCACTTACGTTGATGGCAAGAAACCAGGAGCATTGGCAGGTGCGATTAAGCCAGGCAAAACAATGCTCGTCATCGCGGAGACCCCGTCGAATCCGTTGATGGAGATTTGTGATCTCGCCGAACTTGGTTCGATCAAGGGACCGTTCACCTTGGTCGACTCAACGGTGGCTACGCCATTGGGTCAACGACCGCTTGATTTTGGAGTGTCGCTCGTCATGCATTCGGCGACAAAGGGAATTGCCGGCCACAACGACGCGACGCTCGGTGTCGTTGCTGGGAATCGAGATCTCATCGACGCAATTTGGGGCTATGCGGTTCTCCACGGTGCGACGGCCTCTCCGCACGACGCGCTCAACGGGTTGAGGGGGATCCGCACACTCGGTGTCCGACTCGCCCATCAATGTGCGGGTGCGCAACGAATTGCGGAAATGCTGAGCGCAAATAGTTCGGTGAGCGCGGTGTATTACCCAGGGCTTGCCTCGTTTTCTCAACATGACCTTGCGAAGCGTCAGATGCGCACGTTTGGGTCGATTCTGTCGTTTGAAGTTCGCGGCGGAAAGGAAGCGGCACGCCGAGTTGTTGATGGCGTGCGACTGATCCGTCCGGCAGCCTCATTTGGTGGACCGGAAACACTCATTTGCCATACCGCTACCACGACCCACGTTGGCATGGACGCGGACACTCAGAAAGAAGTGGGAATATCGGACGGGCTCGTGCGCCTATCGGTTGGCCTCGAAGCAGTCGACGACATCATCGCCGACCTGAAACAAGCGTTAGTGGCTTAGCGCTCTTCTTTGAAGATGACGTGCTTGCGCGCGACCGGGTCGTACTTCTTCAATTCCAAACGCTCACGAGAATTGATCTTGTTCTTGCGTGTGACATAGACGTAGCCCGTATCCGCGGTTGAGCGGAGTTTGATGATCGGACGCTTGTCTTTGCTTTTTGCTGCCATGACAGGTACTTAGACTTTCTGACCGCGTGCGCGAATGTCGGATACGACTCGTTCGATGCCGACTTTGTCAATAGTTCGAAGTCCTTTCGAACTTACGTTGAGCGAAATCCAACGCTTTTCGGATGGAAGCCAGAAACGACGTTTGTGGGCATTCACCTTCCACCAACGCTTCGACTTAATGTTGGAGTGAGAAACTGAATGTCCCGTCGACGGGTGCTTGTCGAGGACATCGCAACGATTTGGCATCTGACAAGTATAGGCGTCGCATTGCCCCGCTACACTGTTCCCACTATGAAGAAAGACATTCACCCCGAGTCGCGATTGGTCGTCTTTGAAGACGCCTCGGCCAACTATCGATTTCTCACACGCTCGACTTTGAATCCTGATCCGAGCAAAAACACGGTCTGGGAAGATGGCAATACATACCCCGTCGTGCAACTCGACATTTCCAATGCAAGCCATCCGTTCTTTACGGGTCAAATGAAGATCATTGATTCCGCCGGTCGTGTCGAACGCTTCAACAAGCGCTACGGATCACGCAAAAAGACGGTAGTCAAGAAGGCGCCTGCCTCCAAAAAGTAGTTAGCGCGCCTTGCGCACGACGCCGGGCGAGAATTTACGAATCGACGTCTCACCGATCAAGCCCATGGTCCGCGTAATGCCTGACGTGATGTGCTCTATTGCCCAACGCACTCCGTCCTCGCCGGCCGCCCCGAGTCCATATAAGTAGGGACGACCGAACATCACTCCCCGCGCGCCAAGTGCGCAGGCCTTGACGACATCGGCGCCACGACGGGCACCGCCATCAATAAGGACTTCGATTCGATCGCCTACCACGTCCATCACCTCCGGAAGAAGTGCGATCGGCGCCGGGGATCCGTCAAACTGACGTCCGCCGTGGTTGGAAAGGGCGATTGCGTCTACACCCAACTCTGCGGCAATAAGTGCATCCTCGCTGCATTGAATCCCCTTAATGATGAGCGGCAGGCCGGATTCCTGGCGAATCCACTCCAAATCTTTCCACGACAACGTCGGATCAAATTGTGCGGTTACGTAGTCTGCGAGCGACACGGCGCGAGATCCATCAAGTTCGCCTCGCCCAGCGACTGCCGAAAAAGTGATCGGTTCGTTACGCACAAAGTTCCATGTCCAGCGCGGGTGTCTGATGCCGTCGATGAACGTATCCAAACCGATCTTGGGAGGCAATGTGAACCCTCGCCGGACATCGCGCTCGCGTCGGCCGAACACCGCGGTGTCTACGGTGAGCATGATCGCCTTGAAACCTGCAACCTTCGCTCGCTGAACCAGTTCGCGTGAAAGTCCGCGATCGCGCCAAACATAAAGCTGGTACCACAGCGGGCCGGTTGCCACGGCGGCGACTTCTTCAATGCTGCGAGTTCCGAGAGTCGACAGCGTGTACGGCAGTCCAAGCGCTCCGGCAACCCTGGCCACAGCAAGTTCGCCATGCGGATGACCAATGCGGGTGAAACCTGTAGGCGAGAGAGCAATGGGAAACGGCACAGGCTGGCCCAGGATCGTCGTTGAGGTATCGATCTCCGAGACATCAATGAGAACTCTTGGTCTCAGTTCGATGTTGGCAAAGGCGGCCGAATTCTGCGCCTTACATATTTCATCTTCGGCGGCGCCATCGAAATAATCGAAGACGCCACCCGGGAGGCGACGTTTGGCCAGCAAGCGAAGATCATCGATGTTGGCGCATTTGGCGAGTCGACGCTTCGTTGAATTGAATTCAAAACGGCGTAGTTGAACGACCGAGCGAATCGACTTCAGCATCGACATGTCATTCTCATTTCAGCGAGTCAATGATTTGGGCCAGACCTTCGACGGTCGTGCGCGGATTGACGATGCAGAACCGCAACACGGTCTCTCCGTTCCAACTGCTTGGAACGACAAACGCGAGACCGCTCTCCAGCGTGCGATCGCTCCACTCTTGGTATTGAGCGGGAGTCCATCCGAGACGACGGAACACGAGAACCGATAGTTCCGGCTCGAGCACGAGTTCGGTGTGCGGTGCCTGGCGAATAAGTTCGGCGCCCTTGTGTGTTACGGCGAGCGTGGCCTCCATCGCATCCGAATATGCGTCGGTCCCGTGCATCGCCAAACTGAACCAAAACGGCAATCCGCGCGCTCGTCGGGTTAGGTGATGGGCGAGATCTGCAGGGTTCCAAGCTGCGTCGAGCGACTTGCTCTCGTCCTGATCAAGGACATCAAGGTATTCGGCGTGCTGGGTGTGAGCATGACGTGCTTCCGTTGGATCGCGATAGATCAGCGCACAACAATCGAAAGGTCCGAACAGCCACTTGTGCGGATCGACAATCAGGCTGTCCGCATTCTCGATGCCATCAAATAGGTGCCGCACACTCGGTGCGCACAATGCAGCGGCGCCATACGCGCCGTCGATGTGAAACCAGGTATCGATACGACGAGCCTCGGCCGAGGCCGCGGCAAGGTCATCGACCACCCCGACGTTTGTTGTTCCTGCGGTAGCGACGATGGCACAAATTCGGCGACGGTCCTGCTCGGAAAGCTTTTCCAGCGTCTGTCGCAGCGCTTCCCCGCGCAGTCTTCCGCGCTCGTCGGCCTTAACTTTGATTACATCGGCGTCCATCACTTTGGCCGCTTGAGCCACCGAAGAGTGTGCGCCAACGGAAGTGACGAATATCGGCCGAACCGAATCGAGTGATCCGTTCGCTCGTTTGCGCCATCTCCATCGGGCGGCGACGAGTGCCGACAAATTACCTGCCGTTCCGCCACTTACGAACACGCCACCCGCCGAGGATGGCATTCCGGCGAGATCGGAGATCCAGCGCAATGCCTCATTTTCTGCGTACACCGCTCCCGCGCCTTCCAGCCACGAGCCGCCATAGATGTTCGATGCAGCGACCACAAGATCGAATAGAACAGAACTCTCCGTTGGCGCGCCAGGAACAAATGACAAAAAGAGCGGATGATCGACGCTGATACAGGACGGCGCCAATTCATCGATGAATTCCTTCAACACATCCAAGCCGTTTCGGCCTTCCGGTTTAATCGTGTTGCCGACAATTTTGCGCAATTCGCTGAGCGTGTACGGTCGATCGAGCGGCGGTGGATCCATGCGAATGCGTTCCATCGCATACTTGACAATTGCTACGGCCAACTCAGCGCTCTCCTCATCGTAGAAATGCATCAATTGAGGCTTGCTGATTTCGCTCATGTTTTTGTTCCCTGGGCGACAAGCACCGCTGAACGAGTTGGTAAGGAAGGCACGGCGCCACGCACCGTAGTCGCCAGGGCGCCGGCAACGGAAGCCATCCGACACGCCTCCTGCAGAGAAGAACCACGAGCGAGTTCGGCGCACATTGCTCCGATGAACGCATCGCCGGCACCAACCGTGTCGATGGGTGTGACTGAAAACGGAGCAATGCGTTCGGTACCCGATTGCGACACAATCTCTGCACCAAGTTCACCTTGCGTGACGACGATTTTGCCCACGCCAGATTTGAGCAACGCACTGATTCCGCCAAGGGCGAGCGATTCGGTCTCGTTGGGAACAAGTACGTCTGTCAAATCAAACAACTTCTCATTTAATGGCGCAGCGGGCGCCGGGTTCAACACAGTTTGAGAACCGTTGTCATGCGCCTTCGAAAATGCCAAAGCGATCACATTTTGCGGAACCTCCAGTTGAGCGAGCACAATGCCGCCGTCGGGAATCTTGAACTCTGATTCATCCGAGCCAACATGAGCGTTTGCGCCGGAGACAACGACGATTGAATTTTCGCCATGCGCGTCAACGTTGATGAATGCTCTTCCCGTCGGGGCATTGACGACCCTTACATGAGTGCTGTCAATTCCTTCAGAGTCCAGAATTCCGCGAAGATACTTGCCTGCGTCGTCATCGCCGATACAACCGACGAACGCAGTGTTGGCGCCCATCCGCGCGCACGCGACCGCTTGATTGAGCCCCTTGCCACCGGCATATTCAGAGTAACTATTGGCCCTCAATGTTTCGCCCGGTCGAGGCAATCGATCAAGTTGGGCGACGAGGTCGAGATTGGCGCTCCCCACTACAACGACATCAAACTTCACCTACCTACTTTGACACACGACTACTAGTCTCGTCCGCATGACAACGCCAATTCCGATGATCGTCGACTGCGATCCTGGTCACGACGATGCGATTGCACTCGTCGTGGCGGCGCGGCACGCCAATGTGCTTGGAGTAACAACTGTCGCCGGAAACGCGCCGATCACATCAACTACACGGAACGCGCAAATCGTGCTCGATTTGATTGGATCTTCGATCGAAGTCCACCAGGGTGCGGAACGACCACTTGTTGCCGAACCGCGGCACGCGGAGTATGTGCACGGAGTAAGTGGCTTGGACGGGGCCGATCTTCCCGAACCATCGCGAGCACCCGCCAGCGCCGACGCGGTTGGCTTCATCATCGACACTTGCCGCCAACACGAAGGTGTGTGGCTGGTGCCGACCGGGCCTCTGACCAACATTGCACTGGCACTGCGCGGCGCGCCAGATTTGGCCACACGAATCGCCGGAATTTCACTGATGGGCGGGGGCACATTCGGCAATCGATCGGCGGTGGCCGAATTCAATATCTGGGCCGATCCAGAAGCGGCGGCAATAGTTTTCGGTTACGGCGGACCACTCATCATGTGCGGCCTCGACGTCACGCACCGTCTGCAGGCGACTCCAGATCGAATTGCTCAGGTTCGTGCACAGCCCGGTCGACTCGCCAATGTGCTCGCCGATCTCTTGGAATATTTCACAAACGTGTACGTGAAGAGACATGACAACATGGACGGAGGCGCGGTGCATGACCCATGCGCGGTTCTCGCACTCACCCATCCGACACTTTTCGAGCGTCGGCCACATCATGTCGTCGTGGAAACCGCCGGTGTTTTTACCAGAGGAATGACGATCATCGATAAGCGTGGACTCGTTGAACGCTTGCCACCGAACTGTGATGTGCCATGGGATATCGATGCCGATGCAGCATTTGCAATAATCGTCGAAGCGATCGGTCACTTTTCTCGCTAGCGAGGTACGCAATGAGCATGAACGTTGACGACTTCGGTCGCCCGGAACCGCCACAAAGGGGCGA
>JBDTPW010000055.1:0-12677 GCA_039932495.1 Ilumatobacteraceae bacterium | reverse complement strand
TCACGCACACGATCTCCCTTGATTTCGAGAATCTTGGCCTTTGTATGTGTTGTGTCGGTGATTATTCCAACTTGGCTTCCCGTAAAACTCACTGCATCGCAACCTAAATCGTGCAACGCCATGCACAGTAACGACATCGAAATGCGCTCTCCCGTGGTTAGCAGCATGTCCATCTCGCGACCCTGTGGTGAGTTCGAGACTTGGTGCGCCAATTCGACGAGATTGTCGGTTGCCTTACCCATCGCCGAGACAACCACAACGACGTCATCACCATTTTTACGAGTTGTCGCAATGTGACGAGCGACGTTGCGCATTCTTTCGGGATCAGCAACTGAGGTGCCGCCGTATTTCTGAACAATCACAGCCACAGGTTCTTAACGCTAGCGGTGCGCCAGTAACCTTGGGGAGCCATGGGTACAGACAAGCGAGTGCGTAAAAAAGAAAATCGACGTCAACGACTCAGCGAACTTGCCGAGCAAGCGCAACGGCAACGATTGCGCAAGCGCATCGTCAGAGTTCTCATTGGTCTCGCATTAGTTCTTGCCTTGACCGCAATCATTTATGTCTCCGGGAGAGATTCGTCTTCCACCACCGATACTTCCGTTGTTGATTCAACTTTGGTTGACACAACCGTGAGCGCACCGGCAACCACAATTCCAGGGCGGGTAATCACGGGTGTTACTCCCTGCCCCGCCGTCGATGGTTCGGAAACTCGGGTGGCCTCGTTTGAACAAGCACCGCCAACATGCATCGACGCCACCCATAGTTATTCTGCGTTGGTCAAAACAAACAAGGGCGATTTCACCATCGTTCTCGACCCGATCAAAGCACCACTGGCAGTCAATAGTTTCGTCACCCTCGCTCGGTACCATTTTTTCGACGGAACTTTTTGTCACCGCGCAATTCTCAATTTTGTTGTTCAATGTGGTGACCCAACGGCGACTGGCGGTGGCGGACCCGGTTATCAGTTCGCCGATGAACTTCCCGCCGCCGGAGACTACAAAATTGGTTCGCTGGCCATGGCCAACTCCGGAGTCAATACCAACGGCAGCCAATTTTTTGTGATTACGGGCGCCGACGGAGCGAGTTTGCAGCCCGATTACACCCTGTTTGGACAAGTAACCGATGGCCTCGACACCACTATTCCCCTGCTCAACAATGCGAGCAATCCAGATCCTGCAGCCAACGGAGTGCCACCGGCGGAAAGTCTGGAGATCATCTCCGTAACGATCACCGAAATTTAAACCAGCACTGGCAATTCGCCATGCACGACCACATCTCCATAATGATGCCATTTATGTTGTCGGGAAATTAGGGCGGCACCGGTCGGCAATTCAACAACGGTGACATTGGCCAGCGATCGGCTTCGAGTCAAGCGCTCCGGCGAACACGTTTCCGACTCCGTAATCAACGCCAAATCACCGACCAAACCAAGGCCAAGTGTGAAGGCCCCACCGCGTGGATCGACCATCGGGTCACAAAGTGCGGCGGCGCTTCCTCCGGTGGCGGCAACGATGCGACTATCGGCGAGATGACGGATCGCCTCGAGAGCCGGGGTATCGAGCAACGTTGATCTGAGGTGCATCGGAGAATCTCCGACGATGAACACCGCGGCGGCTTCGGAAATTATCTTGACCAACACGGGATCGGAGGCATCGGATCGAGTGTAAAGACGACACGGTTTAGTCTGCACCTCAAGTCGTCTAGCCCAATTGGTGCTCTCTTCCAATAGCAATTCCGGATTCTCAAATGCATCGGCGGTAGGCATAATTGCCACATACCCATCCAATCCGGACAACACGCTTGCGTCGACGGTGTCGTTTCGAACAAATGGCCCACCGCCTTGAAGAACTATGACGCCGTTCATGTAGCCACATTTCTACACTCAAACTAAAGGTTTGGCGAACGGTGCATCATTCACTACAGTCGCTCACCATGTCTGGCGATACCTCCGCAAATTTCGCCAAAGTTGGAATCTGCGGGTCCGGGATCATGGGGGCTGGCCTTGCCGAAGTTGTCGCCCGGGCCGGCATCAATGTCATCGTCTGCGCACGCACACAAGACGGCGCCGCGTCCATGCTTGCCACGGTGAGCAACAGCCTGTCTAAGCAAGTGACCAAAGGAAAAATGACTGAAGATGAAAGGTCGCTTGCAATTTCCCGTGTGCGAGCAACATCGTCTCTCGTCGATCTCAATGACTGCGACCTCGTCATCGAATCAATAGTTGAGAATCTTGATGCCAAGAGGCAACTCTTTGCCGAACTCGATTCAGTAATCAATGAGGCAGCAATTCTGGCTACGAACACGAGCACGCTCGCCGTGATTGAAATGGCGCGGATGACAAAACGACCGGACCGGGTGTGCGGGCTTCACTTTTTCAACCCGGTTGTGGTTATGCCGTTGGTTGAGATCATCAGGCCGCTCACTGCGAGCGATGAAACAATCGCCAAGGTCGTCACTTTCGTTAAGGCATGTGGGAAAGACGGCGTTCATGTACAGGACAAGGCCGGGTTCATAGTCAACGCCTTGTTATTTCCGTATCTGAACAACGCCGTGCGCATGCTTGAAAGTGAAACGGCATCAATGAGCGACATCGACGCGGCAATGATGGGTGGTTGTAACTTCCCCATGGGTCCGTTTGCCCTGCTTGATCTCGTTGGAATAGATACCTCGGTGTCAATTCTGGATGCGCTCTACGCTGAGTTCAACGATGACAATTACCAGCCGCGACCTAGTTTGCGAAGGCTTGTGGCCGAGGGAAAACTTGGCCGCAAGACAGGACAAGGCTTTTACACGTATTAGCAACAGGGTCTAGGTAACACAGTCCCATGACAAACCAAACGTCGTGGAACTCAATTCCCAGTGAGCTTGAAATTTGCAATTGGGAATTTCCGCCGTATGAAAATTGGCCGGACAGCGATCTCGTGGGCAGCGGCGCTGATCTGGAGCCATCGACACTCATTCACGGATATCGGCGAGGAGTGTTTGCCATGCCCGCCGAGCCCGATTCTCCGTCGTCAGAACTTGCCTGGTGGTCGCCACTTACGCGGGCAATAATTCCACTTGACGGGCTCATCGTCACGCGGTCAATGCGTCGGAGCGCGAAACGATACACAATTCAGATCGACTCATCTTTTGAGTCCGTCATGAGGAGTTGTGCCGCACCACATCGAGCTGGGGCGTGGATTAATCAGGATTTCATTGACGCGTTCGTTCGCTTGCACGAACTCGGATGGGCACACAGCATCGAAGCGTTCGACGAATACGGTCAGCTTGTTGGCGGTCTATACGGAATACGAATCGGAAAATTCTTTGCCGGGGAATCAATGTTTCACCTCGCTCGCGACGCGTCAAAGGTGACTCTCATGACTCTCGTCGACCTGATGAACGATTCATCTATGTCGTTGCTGGATGTGCAGTGGCAGACCCCACACCTCGCATCTCTTGGAGCAGTGGAAATTGATCGTCATGACTATCTCGCTCGCCTTGCCGTTGCGGTCAACCCGTAACCTTTAGTCATGGTCGATCGCCCACCGATGCATCCTCGTGGCGATGATCCGTGGTTGATGCGGACGTATTCCGGGCACTCCAGTGCGTCGGCTTCAAACGAGTTGTACCGCACAAATCTGGCCAAGGGTCAGACCGGTTTATCCATCGCCTTTGACCTACCAACTCAAACGGGATACGACCCAGATCATCCGTTGGCCAAAGGCGAGGTGGGAAAAGTTGGGGTCCCGGTAACCCATCTCGGTCACATGCGTTCACTATTACACGGAATTCCCCCGCAACAAATGAACACGTCGATGACGATCAATGCGACCGCGGCGTGGATGCTCGCCTTGTATGTGGCCAATGCGCAAGAGCAAGGCGTCGATCCAAGCGATCTACGCGGGACAACGCAAAATGACATATTGAAGGAGTACCTATCGCGCGGTACCTACATATTTCCGCCGATCGCATCAAGGCGAATTACCGTCGACATGGTCGCCTGGTGCGCCCAACACGCCCCCAAGTGGAATCCCATCAATATCTGCTCGTACCACCTTCAGGAAGTTGGTGCCACACCGGTTCAAGAAATTGCATTCTCCCTGGCCAATGCCATCGACATTCTTGATGCGGTGAAGGAAAGCGGCCAAGTTGGCAATGATCAGTTTGCCCAAGTGTTCGCATCGATATCGTTTTTCGTCAACGCCGGTATTCGGTTTGTCGAAGAACTTTGCAAAATGCGTGCGTTCACGCAACTGTGGGATCGAATTGGAAGCGAACGTTACGGAATTAGCGATCCCAAATTGCGCAGGTTCCGCTATGGAGTCCAGGTCAATTCATTGGGGCTTACCGAAGCGCAGCCTGAGAACAACGTTCAAAGAATCGTGCTGGAAATGCTCGCCGTCACCCTCTCCAAATCATCGCGGGCACGAAGCATCCAGTTGCCGGCATGGAACGAGGCACTGGGACTTCCCAGACCATGGGATCAGCAATGGTCTCTGCGCATGCAACAGGTACTTGCATTCGAATCCGATCTACTTGAGTACGACGATATTTTTGACGGATCTCACGTGATCGAAAAGTTAACTTCGCAACTAGGCGATGAGGCGTGGGCCGAAATGAATTCCATAGTTGATCGGGGCGGGGCATTCGAAAACGTGGATGACCTGAAGGGCCGATTGGTCTCTTCGATGGCCGAGCGGACGCGGCGTATCGAATCCGGTAATCAAATTGTTGTCGGTGTCAATAAGTTCACAGAGACCACCGCATCACCATTGAGCGGTGCTGATAATTTCCTCAAAATTGATCCAATGATCGAGGCTCAACTCGTCGATGACCTTCGATCGTGGCGCATCGAGCGAAATCAGGTTGAAGTCGATGCTGCCTTGCTCGATCTGCGGCGCGCGGCGAGCATCGGTGCGAACCTTATGGAGCCATCGATCGCTCTGGCTAAAGCCGGAGGTACAACAGGCGAATGGAGCGAAGTATTGCGCGACGAATTTGGACAGTACAGGGCACCAACCGGCGTCGGTGCGGCAGCCGGAAGGCGGTTAATCGATCTACAAGAGGTCGCTGACTTTGTCCGCACTATCCCGGGAGGTCCACCAAAATTTCTTGTCGCCAAACCGGGTTTGGACGGTCACTCGAGTGGGGCCGAACAAATTGCGGTTGCCGCCCGCGATGCCGGAATGGAGGTTGTGTACAGCGGAATACGACTCACCCCTGAACAAATTGCCTCCTCCGCGCGCGATGAGGATCCCGATGTAATTGGTCTCTCCATCCTTTCTGGCTCGCATCTTGCACTTATTCCGGACGTGCTCACCCAACTTCGTCGATTAAAAGTCGACGCACCGGTGATTGTCGGAGGAATAATCCCCGAACAGGATCGCGACCAGTTGCGTGCTTTAGGTGTTGCCGCTGTTTACACGCCAAAGGATTTTGATCTTGCTCGCATCATGCGTGAGATCGCTGAGATCGCCAAACAACGGAGGCTCTCCGCTAGTTAAGTATTTCGGTTAAGGCGCCGCAGTTGTCGACGGCGCAACCGGAATAAAACCGGTCGGCGGTGGAAGAAGAAGATTTTGTCCGACTTCGACATGGTTTGGATTGCTGATGCCATTTAGTTGCATCAGTTTCAACATATCCAGGTTGTATCTCTGGGAAATATTGAAAAGCGTGTCGCCCGATTTGACGAGGTAGTACACCGGTTCAACATAGGTTGTCGTGGTTACTGGTGGAACTGTGCTTGTCGTTGTCGTCTCGGCAGGCGTTGCACTATTCGAATCGTTGCTGGCCAGAAATAACGCAATCGCCCCGCTCACCAAACAAGTGATCAGAAGCGACCACTGCATTCGACCCCGAATGAACCTCACACTGGCAACCTAGCCTGTGAGTTATGCGTGTGCTCGCGGCCGCCGACAAGTTTCGAGGCACAGCAACTGCTCGACAAATAGCGGCCGCAATTGGACATGCATGTTGGGAAATTGGTCACGACTGTGTCGAACAACCGATCGCCGATGGAGGTGAAGGAACTCTTGATGTACTCGGCGGATCAAATCGAACCGCTCGCGTCACCAATCCTCTCGGCGCACCCGTTGATGCGGCGTGGAGGTTGCATCGCGACGTCGCCGTTATCGAAATGGCACTCGCTTCCGGACTATCACTCGTAGGTGGCCCGACGTCTAATGACGTGATCACCGCATCAACTATCGGTACCGGCCAAATCATTGACACCGCGCTCAATTTGGGCGCCAAGCGGATCATTGTGTGCCTCGGTGGTTCGGCCACAATCGACGGCGGGCTTGGGGCGATTAAAGCAATTGGCTCGCCGGCACGACTACGTTCGATCGAATTTTTAGTCGCCTGCGATGTGCGCACCCGGTTTAGCGATGCCGCCAAATTGTTCGGCCAACAAAAAGGCGCAACGCCTTCTCAAATCGAATTTCTTACGGCACGACTGAGTAGTTTGCGACAAATGTATTTGAGTGACTACGGCGTCGATGTGGAGAGCATCGAAGGCTCGGGATCTGCGGGTGGGCTTGCGGGTGGTCTTGCGGCGCTGGGTGCAACCCTCGTGCCGGGGTTCGATTTGGTGGCCGACGAAGTTGGGTTACATGAACTGGTCGGGGCTGCCGATCTTGTCATCACCGGGGAAGGATTTATGGACGAGGAATCCTTCAACGGAAAGGCAGTCGGAGGTGTCAACGAGTTGGCAACAGAACTCAACATTCCGGTGGTCGCGATTTGCGGTGACATTCATGAAGCAACACGATCACGAATGGAGGCAATCAGTCTTGTCGATATGTTTGGCGAGAAGGAGGCATTCGGCAGACCGTTACACTGCGTTGAGCAAGCGGCAACCCAAATTTTGTCGCGATTCACCACATGAGCACCTCAACTACTGACCCATTCGAACTGGCCAAGATTGCCGCCCAGGTCATTACGAAATCGTTTGGCGGAAGTCACGATCTCATCGTTGTACTTGGATCAGGGTGGGCAGATGCGACGTCAATACTCGGCGATGGACCCGAACTTTCCGTCGCCGAAATCCCTGGCTTTGTCGCTCCTTCCGCACTTGGACATGGGGGTGCGATCAAATCGGTGACAGTTGGAAGTAGTCGAATACTTCTACTAACCGGTCGAACTCATCTATACGAAGGTCATGGGGTGGCCCCGGTCGTTCACGGAATCCGCACGGGATTCGCGACGGGATGCCGCACGGTCGTTCTCACCAATGGTGCCGGTTGCTTACGAACGAATTGGAAAATCGGCGAACCCGTGATGATTAAGGATCACATCAATCTCACCGGACATTCACCGCTTACGGGAGCAAATCCTCCGGCTCCATATGCCGGCCGTTTCGTTGATCTCACGGATGCATATAGTCCTCGCCTTCGAGATATCACCAGATCGGTTCATCCGACAATCAATGAAGCGGTGTACCTCGGATTCCACGGTCCTCACTATGAAACTCCTGCCGAAATTCGGGCGGCCAAGTCGTGGGGAGCAGAAATGGTCGGCATGTCTACGGTGCTCGAAACTATTGCCGCGCGCCACCTTGGCATGGAAGTTCTCGCACTTTCGCTGGCCACAAATCTCGCCGCCGGGATCAATCCGCAACCGCTTTCGGGTGAGGAAGTAATTGCGGTAGGAAAGGCCGCGGCAAGTCGTGTCGGCGTTCTACTGCGAGATGTCCTCAACGCAATCGATCAAGCCAAGTAAATGCGTTTACGCCACGCACCTAAGATTGCCGGGTGAATCCAATGCAGCCAGCGATCGATTGGCCAACACTGCGAGCAACCGCCCACGCCGCCCAACAGCATGCGTACGCTCCCTATTCTCAGTTTCGAGTTGGGGCCGCAGCGCTCATTGACGACGGTCGTGTCGTCAGCGGTTGCAATATCGAAAATGCCTCGTACGGTCTCACATTGTGCGCGGAGTGCGCAATTCTCGGCGCCCTGTTCATGAGCGGAGGCGGACGAATTGTGGCTATCTGTTGTGTCGGCAACAATCAACCTGTCACGCCGTGCGGCCGATGTCGTCAACTTTTGTGGGAGCACGGCGGCGCACAACTTCTCGTAGATGTCGAAGGAAAACCTCACCCGTTAAGTGAGTTGATCCCGTTTGCGTTTCCCGAGCACTCGATTTTTGAAAACCCAAGTGAATCTGGCGAGACTCGAAAATCATGACATTTTTGACGCCAACCCAGCTTGAATCGTTCGATAGGGATGGCTTTCTCGTCGTACCCGATTTCATCGATCAGGTGCACTGCTTGGAATTGCGCCAACGCGCGCTTGACCTCGCCAAGCAATATGTTCCTTCACCAGAGCAGGCAACAATTTTTACCGCAGATGCCAACGCCCAGCACGCCGCGGATGAATACTTTCTCAGCAGTGGCGACAAGATCCGATGTTTCTTTGAAAAGGATGCATTTGATAGCGACGGCAAACTTCGCGATGAGGCTCACCTCTGTTTGAACAAACTCGGCCACGCGATGCATGACCTCGACCCTGTATTCGATCGATTCAGCCGAACAATGGAAATGGCGGCAGTCGCCACCGACATTGGAATAGAGAAACCGCTACTACTTCAGTCGATGTACATTTTCAAGCAGCCCCGCATTGGTGGTGAGGTGAACTGTCATACCGACCACACATTTCTATGGACAGAGCCGCAAAGCGCGATCGGATTCTGGGTGGCCATCGACGATGCCACCACAGAGAATGGTTGTATGTGGGCGCTCCCTGGTGGCCATCGAATTCCGGTCAAGTCACGCTCCAAACTCAACGCTTCCGGAACGGCAACGATCACCGAAATATTCGACTCGACGCCATATCCGACAGAAGGACTTGTACCTCTCGAAGCGGCTCGCGGCACTCTCGTGTTACTGAATGGTTCCCTACCCCATCGTTCTGGGCCCAACACAAGTGACAAACCTCGACACGCCTACACCGTCCATGTCATCGATGGCACTGCGAATTATCCAGCGGATAACTGGCTGCAACGTTCGCAGCTTCCCTTGCGCGGGTTTGCCGCATAGCAATCAGTTTTCAAATTACGTTCGAGTTGCCTCGTCTGCGCCGGCGAGAATTGCCGCAGTTGCCGATGCTCCGATGCGCGATGCCCCTGCATCGATCATCGACATCGCGTCACTGAATGAACGTATTCCCCCACTCGCCTTGACTCCAATATCTGGCCCTACTGTTTGACGCATTAACTGCACCGCGCTGACTGTTGCGCCTCCCGCCTTGTGGAACCCGGTTGAGGTCTTGACAAATTGCGCCCCAGCATCGACAGCAATCTTGCAACATTGAACGATCTCAGAATCTGTGAGCACGGCCGATTCGATGATCACCTTCAGGATCACCGAGTCGGGAACGGCTAGTCGAACTGCTTCGATATCGTCGCCTACCCCTGCCCAGTTCTTGCTTCGAACATCGCCCAAATTGAGCACCATGTCTATTTCATCGGCACCGTGTTCGTACGCCTGTTGCGCCTCTGTCGCCTTGATCAATTTGTAATGTGCCCCTGAAGGAAACCCCACGACGCATGCCGTGGCGATCGATTCGGGCAGCTGAATGGAACCAAGCGGCAACTGTGAAGGTGAGACGCAAATGGCCGCGACGCCGAAAGTTGCGGCCTCTTCGCACAACACCCGAAGATCGGCAATTGTCGCTTCCGGTGTGAGCAACGTGTGGTCGATATAGAGAGCGAGTTCGGCGGGTGTCATAACCTTTTCCAGCACATACTCTAAGCGCCTGCGACTCCGTGGGTTTCGGGAGACTACCGTTCAGTGTCGTTATGGCCAATCTTCGATTCAGTTTCGGCACAATGGGATCTGGCAAGAGCACGTTGGCATTGCAGATACATCACAATCTGATTTCTCGTGGAGTTCCCGGACTACTGCTGACAAAACTCGACAGAGACGGATCGCAGGTGACAAGCAGGCTAGGAGTTTCGGCCCCTGCAATTGAGATGACTCATGACCTGAATCTGTTCAAACTTGCCAAAGAACACATGCCGATTCAATTCATCGTTTGCGACGAAGCACAATTCTGCACGGTCGAGCAATGCGATCAACTTGCTCAAGTCGTCGACGATCTGAATATTGATGTATTTGCATTTGGTCTGATCACTGACTTTCGCGGGTTGTTGTTCGAGGGCACCAAGCGCCTACTCGAAATTTCGGATCAACGCATTGAGATGCAGGTCGAGGCGCGATGCTGGTGCGGAGATCGTGCTACAAACAACGCGCGACTGGTGAACGGTCAAATCGTCTACGAAGGCGAAACGGTTGTCGTTGGCGATACCGATAAATCGGTAAACGATCCCCTATTTGGTGATGACGTTCGCTATGAACTCCTGTGCCGCAACCATTATCGACTTGGACAACTCAACGATTAATTCGTAAGTATTGCTATTCGCTTTTTGCGCCGTCAATACATTCGCGTAAGAGATCAGCATGACCACAGTGTCGGGCATATTCCTCAATCATGTGTACGACGATCCAGCGAAGATTTGGAATACCGGTACCTTCACGCGACTCTCGTGACGCCAGGTCATCAAGTTTGAACTTGGCAATGTTGGCGTCAGCAATAGAGATTTCGGATCGAAGTTGAGCAATCGACACACTCAAACTATCGGTCGATGTCACATGGAAATCGCCATCAGGGTCACCCGTGGGGTGCGAGTCACCACAAAATAATGATGCGGTCTGTTCCGCCACGAGGATATTACGAAACCAATGTCGCTCGACTTCCGCCATATGCCGAATCAACCCCATGAGACAGAGGTCTGATGGAGGCACCGATGTAGTACGAGCTTGCTCGTCGGAAATACCATTGCACTTAGCAATGAGTTCTCTTCGGTAATGATCCAAAAAACCAAGCACTGTGTCGCGCTCATTAAACGCTCGAGATGATTCGATGTCAGTTGTCATTTGTCAATTATGACTCCTTCGGTGAGAAAACAACTCAAATACAGCGAAAACGCCGACGATTCCGATCGCATTGCCAATGAGATCGCTCGCCTGGCGCGACCTCAAGTCGGTGAACCATGGTTGGGAAAATTCCACAAATACCGACCACGCGCCAAGCAGCACCATTGCCGCTATTCGCTCTGATCTCGACGTGCAGGCGAAGAGGATCAGTAAGGCGGTGAGTCCCCACACAATCGCGTGCAAGTCTGCATCTCCATTTTGTCGATGATTCATCACCGACGTCGTGGCCTCGTAATTAACTCGAAGGAAAAATGAAACGATGTTCGACCACCACGAAATGGCCAAGTCCGACCACATGAGAGATGTAGTCGCAACCAACGCGCTCGCGGCTAGCACCCGCTTGAAGCGCAAACGCGCCGTCATCCAAGTCGGATAGCGCGCTTAACCGGTCGATCCCATCCGGGTTGACCGGTTGGTTTTGGGCTCGGCCACAGGCCTGGACCCATCTCCATCATCCCGTGGTGCGTGCCGTATTCGCCGAGTAAATTCAAAAATGGTGCGGCATCGAATGCTTCCGCTCCGCGTACGCCGGTTCCCTTCCAACTTCCGTTGCACAGCAGTTCAAGTGCAACGACAGGACATATTGCGGTCTGCCACAGAACCGCTTGTGAACCCCAATCACGCATTGTTGTCTCGTTATCCGCGACGTGGTAGAGGTACAACTCTCTCGGTTTTCCGTCGTATGTTCCGCGAACCCAAGTTCCGGCACATGTCTTGCCGTGCATCAGATGACCGAGTTTCGCCGGATTTGGCAACACGGCCGCAAGTACGTCTCGCGGTGCAACGGAGGTGTCGCCAACCCGAATGCGCTCCTTGCTGTCGAGGCCAAGGTAAGCAAATGTCTTCAACCAGTCGATGAATTCGGCACCGAGGCTGTATTTGAACGTCACTCGCTTGCAGTCGATTTCGCGCGGTATGAGCACGACTTCCTCGTGCTCCACATTGACGCACTCGTACGGCCCGATGCCGGCCGGAAAGTGAAAAACCTCCGGTTCGCTAAAGCAATCTGTTGTGTACAGACCGCGCTCGGCCTCCCACACAATTGGCGGATTCAAGCATTCTTCGATGGTCGTCCAAATTGAAAATGTCGGTGCAAAATCGAGACCGTCGATCGACAGGTTCGAACCATCACGCACGCCGATCTCTTCGATGGTGTCAAACAAATTGTCTGCCGCGTATCGGGCAAAGACGTCGCTAAGGCCCGGCTCAACCCCCATCCCCACCAACGCAAGAATCCCGCGCTCGCGCCACTTTTCATCGTCGGCCAACTGGGCGTTACCGAGCGCCACCCCTACCTCCTCGTACGGATTGTCGGGGTGTGGCTCGCTCAAATTCATCGCCATGTCGATGTAATTGCAATGCGAAGAGTAGGCCGCGTCAAAAATCGTTTCGTTCAGGCGTGGATCTCCGGCATTGACCAGAATGTCAATTTTGTGATCGCTGATGAGTTTGCAGATGGCCGCTTCATCGCGGGCATCAACCTGTGCGGCTGTGAAGTTCGATTTGTTGTCGAGTAGGGCAATCGCTTCTTGTGCCTTGGAAAGCGTGATGTCGGCCAGCACGAAGGAAGAAAAGAACGACCTAGTTTCGGCAATAGATGCCATCGAGGCACCTACGCCACCGGCTCCGATCACCAAGATATTCATTACTCACCAATTCTTTGTGAGACACAGACATGCTGTTATCTACAGTT
>JBDTPW010000054.1:0-12172 GCA_039932495.1 Ilumatobacteraceae bacterium | reverse complement strand
CTTTGGCTTATTCGGATTGCGAATGAGCAAACCTTGAGATTCGGAGTGATCGATGACTGCGTTTTGCAGATCATCGATGTCTTTGGCTGGAATGATGACCTTTAGTCCGTCGATCGTTCGAACCTCGTCGCTAAATGCGGCCTTGGTGACGATGTCAAACGACAGGTCATAGCGATAGTCCTCGCCAGGTTGGGACAAAATTTCCACGCGCAATCCCAAACGATCTGTTTCCGGTTCGGCATCACGAAGTTCGACGAGTTTTGCGTGCGCAAGAGGCGTAATCGTGATGACTGTGTTGGTTTTGTCAACCTCGGTCGCCAGCGACGCAAATGGACTCACGTAACAATTCTACCGCGCAGATCAACTATGGCAATCTTGATACATGCACAATGGCGCAAGACCGTGAACCAAGGCAGTCGGCGAGCTATTTACGCGGCATTTGCCGCCAACCTCGGGATCGCGATCGCCAAGTTAATTGGGGCGATCATTACCGGCTCCGCCGGTTTACTTGCCGAGACGTTTCACTCCCTGGCCGACACCGGAAATCAGGCCTTGTTGCTGGTTGGAGGTCGGCGGGCCGAACGGAAGGCCTCTGAAGAGCACCCGTTTGGTTATGGTTCGGAGCGATATTTTTGGTCGTTTGTTGTTGCTCTCGTGTTGTTCAGCCTTGGCGGACTATTTGCCCTATTTGAAGGTGTCCAAAAATTGCGGGACCCTCACGAGGCATCTCACCTAAGGCTGGCGGTCTTCATTTTGATCGTTGCCATCGTCTTGGAGTCAATTTCTCTGAGGACCGCGGTGCGAGAGGCTAAACACTCCAAACCAAGCGACGAATCGTGGTGGAGTTACATCAGAAAGTCGAAGGAGCCGGAACTGCCGGTTGTGTTGTTGGAGGATATTGGCGCCGAGATCGGATTGATCTTCGCTTTGATCGGCGTGATTGTCGCCAGCGTTACAGGTAATTCTCGCTGGGATGCACTCGGTTCACTGGCGATTGGCGTTCTGCTCATCGCAATTGCCTACGTGTTGGCAGTGAAAATGAAGAGTTTGCTCATCGGCGAAGCGGCCACATCCGAGGTGCAACAGCACGTGACGGCCGCATTAATTGGTCATCCCGACGTAATCAGAATCATTCATATGCGAACTCTCCACCTTGGTCCGGATGAAATTCTTCTCGCCGTGAAGATCGAGTTCAATCGCCAACTCTCGGTTACTCAATTGGCCAAAGCAATTGACGATGCGGAGGTGCGTGCCCGCGACGCCATTCATCAGCGCCTCGTCATTTACATCGAGCCAGACATTATGGATACTTCGCGAACCTTGTAGTCTTGACCTGTACGCACGGGGAGTCCGCTGGTTCGGCGGGCTGAGAGGGTGGTCGCCGCCACCGACCCGCACACCTGATCTGGGTAATGCCAGCGGAGGGAGCGAGAGCGGTGAGTAAGCCAGCAACAATTTCATCGACTGATCACAAGGATCCAGCGACGATTGTGGTCATTGGTGGCGATGCGCCACGTTCGTCGATCAAGGAAGCCCTCCCCGACTACGACTATGTGATTGCCGCCGATTCTGGGTTGCACGGCGCTCTGGCGCTCGGACTTGACGTCGATGCCGTCGTCGGCGATATGGATTCCGTCGATGAACAGGTCTTGGACAACGCCCAATCCGCCGGCACAATTATCGACCGCGCTCCCCACAATAAAGACGCCACCGATACGGAACTTGCTCTACTTTTTGCCGCGGAGCGTGGAGCAAAGCAAATCGTTGTCGTCACCGGCGGTGGCGGACGCTTGGATCACCAACTCGGTGTGCTCAATGTGTTGTTCCACCCCCGACTGGCCAACATTTATGTCGAGATGTTCTGGGATACTGCGCATGTCATCGTTTTGCGTGGGCCCGGATCTGCCGTCATTAGTGGGCGAGACGGAGAGATTGTTGGATTGTTGCCACTCGGCCAAGACGCAATCGGTATTACCACCGATGGTCTTGCTTGGCCTCTTGACAATGAGACGCTTGCCGCATCTTCAACTCGCGGAGTGAGCAACGAACTAATCGGAACCTCGGCCAACGTTTCTCTCACCGACGGACATTTACTCATCATTCGGCCACACGCATTGGAGTCATGACATGAGAAAAACGCATATCCAAATCCTGTCACTCGGAATTGTTGGCGCTTTGCTCGTGATGTCCGGTTGCGCAATTGATGCCTCGTCTACGGAGACAACTGCCGGTTCGGACACCACCGAAGGCGAAGCGGTCACTCTTACCTTGCTCGCCCACGAGTCATTTACGCCAAGTCCAGGAATTTTCGACGAATTCACTGCCGCCACAGGAGTGAACGTAAGCGTTGTCCCAAGTGGCGATGCTGGTGAACTGGTGACGAAGGCCGTGTTGACGGCCGGAAATCCCGAGGGCGATGTGCTGTGGGGCGTGGACAATACGTTGCTCTCCCGCGCACTCGAAGCAAACGTGTTCAAACCATACAAGTCGAAAAATTTTGACCTCATCGACCCAACCAGTACAGCGGGAATTCCCGGTAATGAAGTCACACCTGTTGATACCGGTGACGTGTGCATCAATTACGACATTGCCTTCTATGCGAATCAGAATCTCACGCCGCCACTTACCTTGCGCGCGTTGACGTCGAGTACGTACAAGGATCAACTTGTTGTGCCGAGTCCACTCAGCTCGTCGCCAGGTTTGGCTTTCTTTCTCGCCACGGTAGTTGAGTTTGGTGAAAGTGGCTGGCAAGAATACTGGCAGCAACTTCGGGACAACGGAGTGCTTGTCGTTGACGGCTGGACAGAGGCCTACAGCGTCGAATTTTCCGGTTCATCGGGCAAAGGCGACCGGCCCCTCGTGGTCAGTTACTCGTCGAGTCCACCAGCAGAGGTTCTGTTTGCCAACCCACCAATCACCGAGGCCCCTACCGGAGTTGCCTCGCTTACTTGCTTCCGCCAGGTGGAGTATGTAGGAGTTCTTCGTGGCACAAAGCATGAGGCCGAGGCCGAGATGTTGGTCGATTATCTGATCGATCTGACATTCCAAAACGATTTACCACTCACCCAGTTTGTGTATCCAGTAAATATCAACGCGACATTGCCTGAAGCATTCACGAAGTACTCTCTGCGACCGGAGAATCCGTTGACGTTGGAGCCAAACGTCATTGCAGAGCACCGCACAGCGTGGCTCGACGAGTGGACGCAAATCGTCTTGCGCTAAATGAGCAATCCACTACCTTCACCAATTACGGTGCGTTCGCCGTATCGCGCCGCCGCACCGGCACTGGCCATTCTGCCGACATTGGCCATCGCACTGTTTGTTCTGTGGCCGTTGGTCAACATTTTTTCTAGGGCGTTGTCGTGGTCGGTTATCGCACGATTGGCGTTCAATCCGACCATTCGTCAGGTGTTGTGGTTTTCTACCTGGCAGGCGCTCGCCAGCACGACTATCACATTGGTAGTTGCGTTCCCTGCAACATACGTTCTTGCCCGCTTCCGGTTCCCCGGCAAACGAATGCTTCTCGCCCTTGTCACAATCCCATTCGTTTTGCCAACTGTTGTTGTTGGCGCGGCATTTCTTGCTCTGCTACCGAATTCTCTGCATCGTTCGATCGTGGCAATTCTTATCGCCCACACATACTTCAATATCGCCGTCGTTGTTCGTATTGTTGGACGCCGCTGGGAGCAGGTTTCTCCTTTGATCAATGATGCGGCAAGCACACTTGGCGGGTCTCCACTGAGGATTTTTCGCACGCTTACTCTGCCAACTCTTTCCACGGCAATTCGTTCAGCCTCGGCGGTCATATTTCTGCTCTGTTTCACGTCGTATGGAATTATTCGAGTCCTGGGTGGGCCGGCGCGGGCAACCCTGGAAGTCGAGATCTACTCTCGAGCCGTTCAACTCGGCGATTTCGCCGGCGCGGCTGCTCTCAGCCTTTTTCAACTGGTGGTACTTGGGCTAGCAATGTGGTGGTGGATCCGTTCCACTCGCGGATCACATGATTTGGCTCGTATACAAATGCACGCTGCAGTGCCGCAAACACTGCGACAACGAATCGTTGTCTACGGAATCAGCGCGACGACGGCAATTGTTGTTGCAGCCCCGCTTGCGACGGTGTTTATTCGCTCAATTTCTACGAGCACTGGTGTCAGCCTCGATGCATGGCGACTCGTTTTCGGCAATCACGTCACGGGACTTGGTACTCGTCCGCCTTTGGCGGCATTTTGGACCTCGCTTCAGTACGCAATCGCCACAGCAGTCATCGCCGGCGTGATCGGTTTGGCGGCCGCCGCGGCGATCGCATACGGCGATCGAAGTACTCGCCCCGTCGAGGGCCTAGTCATGCTGCCGCTAGCAACTTCTGCTGTCACACTCGGCCTTGGACTTCTCATCACCTTTGACAGCGGCATCACTGACTTGCGCGCGCGGTGGATCATGGTTCCGATTGCGCACTCACTTGTGGCTCTGCCAGTCGTGGTACGGACGATGCTGCCGGTGATCCGATCGATTCCACAGAGTGTTCGCGATGCATCGGCAACTCTTGGTGCCTCTAAGTGGCAGATGTGGCTCACCATTGATCGATCGTTGATCGCTCGGGCATGGGTTACGTCTTTGGCTTTTGCCGGAGCAATCTCACTCGGCGAATTTGGCGCCAGTAGTTTTCTTACTCGCAGGAATTCGGCCACGCTGCCAACCGAAATCGCACGCTTGCTCGGTCGACCGGGAGACCTTGTGCAGGCGCAGGCGTATGTGTTGGCCAGCCTGCTCATTGTGTTCATCGCCGTGTCTCTCCTGGCAGTCGACGGACTTCGACCGGATCGGGTCGCCGTCTAATGCTTACCGTCGACGATGTTGCTGTGGAGTTCGGGAGCAAGCGAATCTTCGATCACCTTTCAATGAAACTGGGCTCCGGAGAATTAGTTTCGCTTGTTGGACCAAGCGGGTCAGGTAAGACAACGTTGCTACGAGCAATTGCCGGTCTCCAGCCGCTCGCCTCCGGACAGATTTATGTTGGCGAGCGGAACGTCACCGACCTGCCCACCTATCGTCGCGGAATCGGGATGGTGTTTCAGGACAACCAACTCTTTTCTCACCTTTCGGTATTCGAAAATGTTGCCTATTCACTGAGAATCAAGCACATTCCAAGGGAAATTCGAGAACAGCTAGTGGCAGACATGCTCAAAGTCGTCGGCCTGGCTGGTTTCGACAAACGGACCACGATGCAATTATCGGGAGGAGAGGCAAAGCGAGTGGCCGTCGCCCGATCTCTCGTCGCCGAACCTTCTGTGTTGCTGCTCGATGAACCGCTTAGCGGTCTTGATGGTGAACTGCACGCAAGATTGCTGCTCGATCTTTCCGTGTTGTTGCGCCAGCGCGGTACCACAGTCGTGCACGTCACTCATGATCTCGAAGAAGCACGCGAACTCAGCGACCGCATCGTCGACATTCGTTTACTTTCGCAATAGCAATTCAAACTACTGTTTGGTCTAATGGACCAGTCACCGATTCGAATCGGGTTCCTAGGAACTGGCTTCATTGCCACCTATCACTCAAAAAGTCTCAAGCGCGGTGGCGCCAACATTGTGCGGGCCGGTGTCTACGATCCCGATACGCAACGGGCTGAAGCCTTCGCCAAAGCCAGCGGGCATACCGTGTGCCACTCTGAGGACGAGGCGATCGATTCGGCCGACGCGCTGTACGTCTGTGCGTGGACTTCCGAACACCTGCCACTCGTGCGCAAGGTTGTGCATACCGGCAAAGCCGTGTTTTGCGAAAAGCCGTTGGGACTTAACTTGATCAACTCGCAGGAACTCGCCGAAGTGGTGCTGGCCAGTGGCGTTATCAATCAGGTTGGACTCGTGTTGCGCCATGCCCCTTCATACCTGTGGACGCGCGAATTGATCACGGACCCAAAGGCCGGCCGGGTCATGAATGTCGTGTTTCGAGATGATCAGTTCATTCCGATTCAGGGTTACTACGAATCTTCCTGGCGAAGCGACATAAAACGCGCAGGTTCTGGCACGCTCCTCGAGCACAGCATCCACGATGTAGACATGCTGCAATTTCTAGTGGGTGATATCAGCGAGGTCAGCATGCGCTCATCGAATTTTCATGGGTATCCAGGAATCGAGGATTCTGTCAGCGCGACGCTTTGTTTTAAGAACGGCGCAGTGGGCACCCTGAGTTCGATTTGGCATGACAACCTGACTCGACCGAGCCAGCGCCGTGTCGAGATTTTCTGCGAACACCGCACAATTTCGATTCATGGCCACGAATGGTTTGGTCCGGTGGATTGGCATGATGCAGATGGAGCCAGCGGTTCGATTCAGGGCGACGAAATGCTCGACAAAACGAAACCGTTGGCGTACGGTTCGACCAATCCAGACAGCGCCTTTGTTCACGCGGTCCGCAACAACATTCCCGCGTTTCCAACAGTGACCACCGCGTTGCAAGCCCACGTTGTCGTGGATGCGATGTACCGCTCGGCAGCAAACAACGGGGCAACGGTGACGCTTGATGTCTGATCAGGATTCGCCGGGTAGGAAATCGATTGAGTACAAAGTCGAGCGATGCTCCACGGAGGAAATCCTGCCGCTGAGATCGGCGGTACTTCGTGACGGGACAGTCTCCCGGAATCCGCGCTACGGAGAGGACGATTCGGAGGGAACGGTGCATTTCGCCGTTCGCGACCAAAAAACCGACGAGTTGGTTGGAACATCAACGTGGTTGCCTCGCCCGTGGCAGGGTGAACCGACCGCAGGTGCTATGCAATTGCGCGGCATGGCGGTGGCGCACAATGCTCAGGGTCGCGGACTTGGGGGCGTCATGTTGGCCACCGGAATACAACACGCCAAGAAATCCGGTGCAAAGTATGTGTGGGCGAGGGCTCGCGACAGCGCGCTCTATTTCTACGAACGCCACGGTTTCACCGTTGTAGGCACTGAGTTCATCGATGAGACGACTGGCTTGTCGCACCACCTCGTAGTTCAGGTCGTGACGTGAAACGCCGTTTGGTACAACAGCGTCGTATTTTTTGTTGGAACTACAATCAGTTCTAGATCCCACGTTCCCGAATAGGCAAGGTCGACGATCCCCGCATAGTGATTTGGGCCGATCTTGAAAATTTCAATAGGTATGTTCGGAATGTCGCGTTCGGGTAGCGACATTCGGGCACTCACGCTGACGACTTGTTCGAGCGCACCACCGGGCGGGGTGACGATCAAGTGTAATTCGGCCTGACCGACCCGCGTAGGCGTGATCGTGACATCGGCGATCACACTTGAACGTACCAATGTGGCGGTGAACGGCTCGGCCGCTTGCGATTGTCGGGGCGGAGTTCCCACCAACAATGCGCTAATCGCAACAACTACCAGTCCAATAAATAATTCATATCCGAGTATTCGTTTGACGGAAACCGGACCGGCTCGCTTCAGTGTCAAGCGAGTCAACGCCCCAAGACTCACCAGAACCACTACTGCCGTGGTTTTGACAAGCAACGTTCGTCCGAAGTTTGTGGAAAGTATTGAGCCGAGTCCATCCATCATGAGCCAGGACTGGGTCACGCCAGTAATGATGACGACCAGCACTGCGCCAAGTGCAATTCGCGAAAATCGACGTATCACAAGACCGTTTTGCGTCTCGTACCACAATGTTCCGCCAAGACTCAAGATGGCGATCCCCCCAATCCACGCCGAGACCGCCAATAGGTGCACGGAGTCGAGAGCAACGCTGAACCATGCCGGATGTTGCACAACCGGATGACCAGAAAGCGAGAACGTGGCGACCATTGCAACACTGAGAATGATGCTGATGAGCCACCACAACCGCCGAGAAATACGTCGTCGAAAATAGAACAGCATCGCCGTCGCAGCGAGCAAACCCAACCGAACGGCAGTGGCTTGACCAAAGGCGGTGCGCATGGTGTCGCCGAGCAGCGAAAGGTTGTACAGGCTGGTTCCAGTGGCATTCGGGCCGTAGGCAATGAGCGCCACTGCCGAACCGAAGACCGCAAAAAGCCACGCCCCAGCAATGACGATGACTGATCGCTGATCTAGATCTGCCGGTTTGGCCAGCATTCCGCACATCATCAACGAACCGATCAACACGATCACGCCGGCAAACATGATCCATCGCAATATGGCGCTTACTTTGCTGCCGGATGGATCGGCATGGTACGAATGCAAATACGTCGCTACGAGACTCGTGACATTTTCTTGTTCTGCCCCCACATAAAACGGAAACGCTCCCTGAACCGGATGACCGTCGGCCGATGTCACTCGCCAGACAACAACATATGTTCCATCCTCTAGGTGCGGTGTCGGCGCCCGCACGGTTGAGTGATCGGTTGAATCGCGTTGGGCATCTGCGTCGACAACTTCATTTCCGGACGAGTCAAGAATTCGAATGCTCTCGAACACCGGCTCGATTGATTCGTTGAAGTGCAACACGATCTGGGTTGGTGACTCGGCTAGCACGCTCGACGCCGCTGGTTCGCTACCGAGCAACTCCCCGTGGGCCAACGCTTGGGACGCGGGAATCAGAATGCCGGTGGACAGCGCCGCAACCGCAATCACCATTCGGCGGACAGGTTTCATCGAGTTTGTTGCGTCAGATCGGATCGGGCTTGGGCAGGCCTTCTACCGCAACTCGTCCAAGTAACCATGCCAACCGATGTCGTGTCGTCAGGCGCATTGCCGCGGCCGGTAACTCTGCGAGACCCATCGGTTTGCGACTTCGCCATGTCATCATCTGCCAATCCAATTCCAATCGAACGTACAGTTCGGACCATTGCTGCCAAACGAATTCGCGACCCAAATCGACATGGTGAACTTCCACTTCGCGCCAGCGCAAAAACACGAGATCGGACATGGCGAGCACGGCCCCGCGCGCGTTGCGACCCTCGCCCGCCCAAGTTGTTGGTGTTGCGCTCGCCCACTGTGCCTCAAGAGAGTAGATACTTGTCCGAACATCTTTGACTAGTTCCGCCGCGGGCCTGCCGGACCCATCTTCTATTGCCTTGTTGCGAGCCTGAACACCACCTGGATACTGTTCGGCGATCTCGCCTCTAGATGCGGCCTCGAGCAGGTGGGTGTGACTGTCGGCGTTGCGCGCCAAATGGGTCAACAGATGTCCGCGCGACCAGTCCGGCAGTAACGATGGCGCACGACATTCGCGGTCGGTGAGTCCGACAAGTGAGCCAAGCAAACTCTGATGAGAAGCGGCGCACCCTGCGACCTGCTCATTGAGCATTCGGTCATCGGTAGCCATGATGAGCAACGGTAGTGGCTTACAGCTAGAGACTGGGAGCGCGTTGCGGTATGACAACAACTGTGCCGTCGGGCTCGTGGTGAACCCGAGCCGAAACTCCGTAGAACTCTGCAAGTGTTTCGGAACGCAAAACCTGTTGGGCGGTACCAACCGCTACTCGAAATCCCTGATGCATGAGCACGAGTCTGTCGGCATACAACCCTGCCAGGGTGAGATCGTGCATCGCAGAAATAACTGTCAGGCCCTGCTCCCGTCGCAAGTCGTCAACTAATTCGAGCGCGTGCTGTTGGTGGCCGATGTCGAGTGCGGTCGTCGGTTCATCAAGAAGCAACACGGGTGATTCTTGGGCAATTGCCCTGGCGATGACGAGGCGTTGACGCTCACCTCCGGACAATGTGCCAAGACTCCTCCGGGCGAACCTGACTAGATCCAATCGGTTGAGCACCCGTTCGACGACATCGAGATCATGAGCAGATTCGCTTCCAAAGTGAGCGACGTACGGGTTTCGCCCGAGCAAGACATATTCGTAGACCGTCATGTCCTCAGGGATCAACGGCGACTGTGGAACGTACGACACGAGTCGTGCGCGCCATCTGTTCGACTCATTTTTGATGTCCTTGCCGTCAAGTGTGATCGACCCGGAATAGTCGACGAGACCGGTCGCCGCGCGCAGAATGGAAGACTTCCCCGCGCCGTTTGGACCGATGAGACACAACCACTCCCCGCTATGGACAGTGTCGTCGAATTGGGAGACGGCGTGTTCGGATCCGTATGTCACCCCGAAATTGATGAACGATATGGTCGTCACTTGGCAACCTGCCGAGTGCGTAACAGAAGTAAAAAGAATGGCGCACCAAAAAAGGCAGTGACAACTCCAATTGGTGTTTCCGCCGGATCGGCCAACACGCGGCTTGGAATATCTGCCGCCACTAGGAATGCTGCTCCAAGCAGCAAGCTCAAAGGCATCACTCGCCGATAACTTGCCCCGGCCACAAGTCGTACCGCATGGGGAACGATGATGCCAACGAAACCGATTAGCCCGCTCACCGCCACCGCTGCGGCGGTACCAAGAGTGGCGGCAAAGACGACAATGAAGCGAACACGTCGAACATTGGCGCCTAAGGCGACAGCCTCATCCTCGCCGACTCGCATGAGGTCGAGCAACCGGCGATGCAGCAACAACACAATCGAACTGAGCACGACATATGGCAGGATGAGTCGTACGTCGCTCCACGTTGCCGTCGACAGCCGGCCAAGAATCCAGCTATACACCTGTCGAACAACTTCGTTGTGGCGCTGCAAGACGAATGCCTGAATCGCCGTAGCAAGAGATGTCACCGCCACGCCGGCGAGAACCAAAGTTGTTGCGGAACGCTGCGCCCCAAACGAAGTTCCGACTACATAGGTGACGAATACCGCGAGCAAAGCTCCACAAAATGCCGCAAGAGGCAATGGATCAACTATCCAGTGGAGGGTGCCGGCGCGATTCAGGGAGAACACGACGGTCGCACCAAGACCTGCCCCAGCTGCAACGCCCAACAGATACGGATCGACGAGCGGATTGCGGAACACGCCTTGGTAACCGGCACCGGCCACCGACAACATCGCACCAACCAATGCCGCCAAGACCACCCTCGGCATACGAATCTGCCAGACGATGTTCCACTCGGCACTAGTAATCCCGCTGTGCACGGAAATGAACGGCAGTCGATTGATAAGTTCGAGTGGAATTCGCCACCAATCAGGACCGGCCGGACCAATCATCGTCCCGATTACGAGTGCAATGACGAGCACCGCGGCACTTGACAGCACCCACAAGCGTTGACTCCGTGGAGGTACCACTTCGTCCACGTCAAGTTGAGTATCCGCAAGTGCCATCGCGATGTGCCTAGGAATTTACGAGCGCTTTAGAAATTGCTGCACCGATTGTGGTGACCAGTTCGACGATGCGCGGTCCCCATCGCGAGGCGATGTCGTCATCGAGTTCGATGATGTTGCCATTAATCACTGCGTTCACCTTCGACCATCCGGCCCGCGCACCGACCGTGGCAACGCTTTCATTGCAGCACTTGGTGTCAGCAAGAAAGATGAGGTCGGGATTACTGGAAACAATTGCTTCTGCCGACAATTGCGGATAGTCATTACCGGTTTCCGCGGAGTCAGCGATATTGCGCAGACCGAACAATCCAAAGACCTGACCAATAAACGTGTTCGACGTCACCGAGTAATAGGTGTTGTCCAACTCGTAATAGTACGAAATTGGGCCGGGAATGTCGATGCTGTTCACCGCGGTTTGAATATCCGACTGCATTTGCGCCGTCAACTGAACTGACTCGGCGATATGACCGGTGAGTACGCCGAGTTGTTCAATTTGTTCGTAGACGCTGTCGAAACTAACCGCCGCATCCTGGATCAAGACCGGAATTCCAAGCAAGTTCAATTGCTCAACAAGACCACCCGGGTCATACGACGCGATCACCAGATCTGGCTGGTACGTGCTGATCGATTCAATGTTTGGTTCGTATCCGGATAACGCGGTTCCCAATTCCGCCGCGGCGGGAGGATAATTGGAAAACTCATCGACAGCGACTACCTGATCTCCGGCTCCAATTGCGTACAGCATCTCGGTTGCGGTCGGCGACAGCGACACAATGTGTTTGGGCTTCGCATCAAGTGTGATGTCTCCTGCAGTGACCGGATAGACGTCCGCGGCAATCGTGGTCTCAACGACGACCGAGGTGTCAGTCGTATCCGCCGAATTTTCGGAGGATCCGCACGCGGCAAGCAGCACTGTTGCACATAGAAAAAGGCGGGCAGTGCCCGCCTTTTGGAAAATATTCATGATTCTGATCTCCTTGCTCTTCTTGCGAGAGCGGTTGACGAAGTGTCGAACCAGGCGACC
>JBDTPW010000053.1:0-14753 GCA_039932495.1 Ilumatobacteraceae bacterium | reverse complement strand
GTCCTCGTCGTCATCGATCACGATCGAGGAACTATTGCACCGACCGCACTTGGGGCGATAACCGCCGGTCGCAATCTGGCGTCAAGTATGAATACCTCGATGGAAGCACTCACCATCGGCGCAACTGCAGATTCGCTCGTCGACACGCTTGCGGCCTACGGCGCATCGGTCGTGCATCAAGCACATCATGAGATTCTTGTTGACTATGGCCCCGAAGCCTGGGGTGAAACCGTCGCCCAGTTTGTGCGCTCAACTGAGCCACAAGTCGTTGTTGGATGTGGCACAGAGCGAGGCCATGAGGTGATCGCCCAGGCGGCGGCTCGTCTCGATCTTCCGGCCGTCATGAATTGCACGGAACTAACTCTGGGCGATGGATCCGAAGGTTTCATGACGTTGACGCGCAACCGCTGGGGCGGGTCACTGTTGGAGCAAACCGAACTCGATTCGCCAATCAAGTTCGTCACGATTGCCAACTATTCGACAGAGCCGATCCAATCGAAGGTCGTTTCAAGCGTCAAGGAATTTGTGCCGTCACTCGATGAATCATTTGCATTGAGCATCGTCCGAGACCGCGTCGAGCGGATAGCAGGCGTGACATTGGCGACCAGCCCCGTTGTTGTCAGCGGTGGTCGTGGGGTCGGTTCCGCGGAAGGCTTTGCCCCGCTCGAAGAACTTGCCGCTCTGTTAGGCGGAGTAGTTGGTTGTTCGCGAGCCGTGACCAACAACGGCTGGAGAAATCACACCGATCAGGTTGGCCAAACCGGAACGCGCATCGCACCCGATATATACATCGCCTGTGGAATTTCGGGCGCGATTCAACATTGGGTCGGTGCCATGGCATCCAAAAATATCTTGGCCATTAACATCGACAAGGAAGCAAACATCGTCACCAAGGCTGGGTATGCCGTCATAGGCGATCTGCACACCGTGGTGCCGGCCATTTGCGAAGAAATCAAAAGACGTCGAGGTGAATCGTGACCAGCATTGAAACGAGTGGCCCGCGACGTCGCGGACGTGAACGCCACTCCGCCGGGCCTAGATCGAAGGTTCCCGATCAAAAGCCGTTTCGCCAACCGCGGATGTATTACGAACCGACCAAAGTGATCAGCGACGACGAGATCGAATCAATCCATCACGCCTCGCTGAGGATTCTCTCGGAATTTGGCATGGACTTTCTCGACTCCGATGCCCGCGAGTTACTGGTCAAGGCCGGTGCAAAGGTCGACTCAGGAACCCAGCGTGTGCGCTTTGATCCGGAGATGGTGCTCGAGCGCATTACCACCTGTCCGAGTGAATTCAAATTGCATTCGCGCAACCCAGATCACACCCTGCACATCGGCGGCAACTATGTTGCTTTCGGTTCGGTGGCAAGCCCACCAAATTTTATGGAACTGGACGGGACTCGACATGCGGGCACCAGAGAGAATTTCCGCGACCTGCTGAAACTTTCCCAGGTCTTCAACATCATCCACTTCATCAGTGGTTATCCAGTTGAGCCGATCGATCTGCACGCCTCGATTCGTCATCTTGCGACAACTCACGATGTGCTCACCTACACAAACAAGGCCTTGCATTGCTACAGCCTCGGACGCCAACGCAACCAGGACGTGCTGGAAATGACTCGAATTGCGCGTCAGGTAGACAACGAAACACTGGAACGCGAGCCGTCAGTATTTAGCATCATCAACTCGTCGTCTCCCCTGCGGCTCGATACTCCGATGCTCCAGGGAATCATGGAATTTTCATCTCGAAACCAGATCATCGTCATCACGCCATTTACTCTTGCCGGAGCAATGGCGCCGATCACGCTTGCCGGAGCGCTCGCCCAACAAAATGCAGAGGCATTGGCAGGAATGGTATTTACCCAGGTTGTTCGCCCCGGCGCGCCAGTGGTTTACGGCGGATTCACCTCCAACGTCGACATGCAATCTGGTGCGCCTGCGTTCGGTACGCCCGAATACATGCGCACGGCAATGGCCGGCGGTCAACTGGCCAGGCGCTACAAAGTGCCGTACCGCTCGAGCAACGTGTGTGCCGCCAATGCCCTCGACGCCCAGGCGGCATACGAAAGCGTGTTTTCGTTGTGGGGCGCAATTCAAGGCGGCGTGAACTTGCTCATGCACGGCGCAGGTTGGATGGAAGGCGGTCTCCATTCATCGCTCGCCAAATTTGTGCTCGATGCCGACCTGCTGGCAATGGTCGCTGCCTACCTCGATCCGATACAGGTGAACGACGACACCCTGGCTCTCGACGCAATCAAAGAAGTCGGCCCTGGCGGGCACTTCTTTGGCGTTCAACACACCCAGGATCGCTTTCGAGACGCGTTTTATAAACCGCTCATTTCCGATTGGCGCAATTACGAATCGTGGGACGAGGCCGGAAGGCCAGAGGCTGCTGGCAAAGCCGCCGAACTTGCCAAGTTGTTCCTTGAGGAATACGAGCAACCGGCACTCGACGATGTCGCCCGTCAGGAACTCGATGCATTTCTTGAACGTCGCCTCGCCGAGGGTGGCGTCGCCACCGATTTTTAGATCGCGAACATTCGATGAAATCATCCACCCGAGTTGTCGTTATTGGAGGTGGAGTTGTTGGTGCCTCCGTGCTCTATCACCTGACTAAAGCCGGCTGGACCGATGTTGTGCTAGTCGAACGCAAGGAGCTCACCGCCGGATCCACGTGGCACTCAGCCGGTGGAATGCACACGCTCAATGGCGACCCGAATGTGTCGAAATTGCAGCAGTACACGATCGAGTTGTATCGCCAGATCGAGGCTGAGTCCGGTCAGTACTGTTCCATCCACCTTCCCGGCGGGCTCATGTTGGCGAGCGATCGAGAACGCATGGACTGGTTGCGCATGGCTCAGGCACGCGGTCGGTATCTGGGCATGGAACTTGAAATCATTTCGGCGAAGGAAGCAAAGGAATACTTCCCGCTTCTCGAGGAGAAGTATTTTGTCGGTGCGCTGTACGACCCGGTCGAAGGTCACGTCGATCCGACCGGCGTCACAAATGCGTATGCGATCTGTGCCCGCAATCGTGGGGCGGAAATTTATCGTCACACCAAGGTCGACGACCTTCGCCAACGCGACGACGGGACGTGGGATGTCATCACAGACAAGGGCGAAATTCACACCGAGCATGTTGTCAACGCGGGAGGACTGTGGGCCCGCGAAGTTGGACGCATGGTGGGCATCGAACTTCCTGTCTTGGCGATGGAACACATGTATATGGTCACCGAAGACATGGCGGAGGTTGCCGCCCATGTTGCTAGTACCGGCAAGGAAATGCCGATGGCGCTCGATTTCAAAGGCGAAATTTACATTCGTCAAGAACAGGGCGGCATGTTGCTCGGAACCTATGAGCAGGCCAATGTGCCGTGGTCACCGCACAACACTCCGTGGAACTTTGATATGGAGTTGCTCGAACCCGATCTCGAACGCATCGCACCCGAATTGGAAGTGGCGTTCAAGCATTACCCCGCGATGGGAACCGCAGGGATCAAGAAAGTGATCAATGGGCCATTCACGTTCTCGCCAGATGGAAATCCTTTGGTTGGTCCGGTTCGCGGACTGCGCAACTACTGGGTCGCATGCGCAGTGATGGCGGGACTTTCGCAAGGCGGTGGAGTCGGCCTGGCTTTGGCCAATTGGATGACGGAGGGAGATTCCGGTCTCGACATTTGGGGAATGGATGTCGCCCGCTATGGCGATTACGCCACGCTCGCTTACACGAATGCCAAGGTTCGCGAGAACTATGGGCGGCGATTCCGGATCACATTCCCCAACGAAGAACTTCCGGCCGCACGACCGCTGCACACGACACCCGTCTACGACAGATTTTGTGAACACAACGCGGTGTGGGGTGCTTCATTTGGACTCGAACATCCGCTGTGGTTCCAGGACAAGGACAAGGAACCGGTCGAAATCGTGACATTCCGCAGATCGAACGCGTTCGCCAACGTTGGCAATGAGTCCCGCGCCGTGCGCGAGCGAGTTGGTCTGAGCGAATGTTCGAATTTTGCCAAGTATCACGTCACGGGATCACAAGCCGCCGAATGGTTGCAAGGATTATTCACCAACAAATTGCCAAAGATCGGCCGCACATCGCTCACCGCGATGCTCAATCCTGCCGGTCGTATCGTCGGTGAATTCTCCGTCTCCCGACTTGGCGAAAATAACTTCTATCTGTTTGGATCACAGCCCGCCGAAGTGCACCACTCCCGCTGGTTCTTCGATCACCTGCCACTCGACGGAACCGTCGAGTTCGATATTCTCGCGCTCGGCCTCGTAGGACTGACGATCGCCGGACCAAAGTCGCGAGAGGTGTTGCAAAGTCTCACCGATACCTCGTTGGCAACCGCCGACTTTCCGTTCATGACATTTCGCCAACTAAACATCGGGGTGATTCCGGCGATGGTCAACCGAATGTCGTACACCGGCGATCTCGGTTACGAGATTTGGGTCCGTCCCGAATACCAGCGAAGACTGTTTGATTTACTGTGGGAAGCGGGCAAGCCTTTCGATATGGCATTGTTTGGTTTTCGCGCGCTCATCACGATGCGCCTAGAGAAAAACTACGGGACGTGGTATCGCGAATACCGCCCGATCTACACGCCTCTTGAGGCGAGCATGGACCGATACCTGAAGTTCGATCACGATTTCATAGGTCGAGAGGCCGTGGAAGAAGAGATGAAGACCGGCCCGGCACGCAAGTTGGTCATGTTCGTTGTCGACCCGTTACCAGACGAACCGGCCGATGTCATCGGCGACGAACCGATTTGGCATGGTGGCAAGGTGATCGGTTGGATCACAAGCGGAGGGTACGCGCACTACTCGGGCGTCTCTCTTGCCCTTGGCTACATACCCTCCGAACTAGCGAGCTCGAACGCGACTGGATTTGAGATCGAGATCATCGGCCATTGCCGACCGGCCAAGTTGCAACTCGAACCCGTACTTGATCCGTCTGGCTCACGAATGCGTATATGAAAGCGCTCGCGTTTCTAGTTGTCGCTGGCATTGCATGTTCTAGTTGCTCGAGTAGTGACAGTTCCGCCACTCAAGACACCTCGGTGTTTGGTATTGCCGATTTGTCGCTCGTTGCCCTCAACCGACTGCAACCTGGTGAGGAAGAATCTATTCAGGCATTGGGCGCAACAGGTGCCGGCCCTCCGATTGGACACGTAGGTCATTCTCACGACACTGTTGCCGCGGAAATAACACTGACGGGGACAATCGAGACAGAATTCAACGAGCAATGGGTCGCTGCGCAAGCGTCCGTTTCCGAATACGACACCCTTGAAAAGATCAAGGCGCTCGGTTTCGTTCAGGCATCCGGACCGGTTGCCGGTATCGCCACGCATTGGACGCATTGGTCGCAAATTGCCAAACCATTTGATCCGACCAAACCTTCGATGGTTCTATTTGACGAGACTCGAACGCCGCCAGTTCTGGTCGGATATTCGTATGCGCTTCAGGCACGGGATTACCCCGATGGATTCGCCGGACCAAATGACATCTGGCACCAGCACGCCGGAATCTGCGTCAACAACGGTTGGGTCGTCCGTGAAATGTCGGAAGGCCCGTCATCCTGCGATGGCACGTTCATCGCCGGAGGCGATTTCTGGATGTTGCATGCATGGGTAGTTCCGGGTTGGGAGAATCGCGTTGGGAAATTCGCCCCGTTCAACCCGAAACTATGCCCAAGGGATGAGGGCACGCCTGACTACGCCCGATGCGATGGATAAAAGTTTGAAATCACCCTGAAGTCGTGGGTGTACACGTTGGCCTTGCCGTCGCGAACAAATCCGACAACCGTGATGTTGAATCTCTCGGCGGTTTCAACGGCCAAATTTGAAGGCGCGCCGACTGCGGCGATGAAGGCGATGCTGGCAATAGCCGCTTTTTGAATAATCTCGAACGATACGCGCCCACTCACGAGCAATCCATATTTTGTTAGTGGCACGGAGTTATCAAGTACGCAGTGCCCGATGACTTTGTCGACGGCGTTATGTCGACCGATGTCCTCGCGAACGACCTTCATGTCGCCGTTTGAATCGAATAACCCGACGGCGTGCAGACCTCCGGTTCGATCGAATGTCGGCTGAGCCCTACGCAACGAATCGGGAAGGCCAACAAGAACCTTTGTTGTCAAAATCGGTCCAGATTCAACCGACAACGGAGACGCGCTGGTCAGTAATTGGTCGATGGATTCGATGCCACAAATTCCACAACTGGCCGAGGTGACCAGCGCCCGTCGAGCCAAAGCGACATCAAATGTCCTGCTCAATCCAACCGAGACGATGTTGTATTGCTGTTCCTCGCCTTCTGCCAGTTCGCAGTACTTCACCGAACGAACCTCGCTCGGGTCAGTAATGATGCCCTCGGTAAACAGGAATCCGACCGCCAACTCAAAATCGTGACCAGGCGTTCGCATCGTTACTGAAATACTCGACGGCTCCGTTCCGGGTGCCGAGGCCCTAATTTCCATTGGTTCCTCGGTGACAAGCAGGTCAGGTTTGGAACTTGTTCTTCCACCCGCGTCAACCGACGTCACAGTCCAGTCCGTTGCCTTGCGTCGAGCACTTTTACTGATGAGGCTCACGATTTGAGGTTACTAGTCCTCATCAAGAAACGATCGCAAGTTGCCGCTGTTGTGCGGATGTCGCAGTCTTGCAAGTGTCTTTTGCTCTATCTGACGCACGCGTTCGCGCGTGACTTTCATACTCTTAGCAACTTCTTCCAACGTGTGCGGTTGTCCGTTGTACTTGCCAATGCCGAACCGCATCGCGACAATTTCCTGTTCACGCTCCGGCAAATCGAGCAGAACCTTTTCCACAGTTTCACCAAGTTGGCGACGCTCGGCGTGCTCGAGCGGATTACTCGTGCCATCGACGCTGGCGATTGTGTCACCGATGGTGAGGTCCTCGGTCTCGCTGCCGACAGGGGCATCGAGACTCATTGTCGATAGCGATAGTTGCATGACTTCCAACAGTTTCTCGACGGACAGGCCGCTGCGCTCTGCAACCTCTTCAGGAGTTGGATCGCGCTCCAGTTCGGCCATCAATTCACGCTCGGCCCGATGGACTCGATTGACCACTTCCATCATGTGACCCGGAATGCGAATGTTGCGTCCTTGATCGGCCATCGCCCTCGTCATCGACTGGCGAATCCACCACGTGGCATACGTCGAGAACTTGAAACCTTTTTCGAAGTCGTATTTTTGGGCGGCGTGCATCAGTCCAAGGTTGCCTTCCTGGATGAGGTCGGCAAGTTGAAGTTCGTTGCGGTCGTATCGCCGAGCAATCGACACGACGAGTCGAAGGTTGGCTCGAACCATATGGTCTTCCGCTTTCTTGCCCTCGCGCTCTATCTTTTGCAGGTCACGTCGCTCTCGGAGCCCCAACTTGGTGCCGCTCGATTCGAGTTGCTTTTTGGCCACCAGCCCTTCCTTAATCGCCCGACCCAATCGTTTCTCGTCATCGGCGTCGAGCAGATCGACCTGGCCAATTTCATTTAGGTACATCCGCACCGCATCTGGGCCACCGTCGTAACTCACCACACTTCTTGTCATGTGTGGTCTCCCGCGCGTACCACTAGCCACTCAAGCAATTGAGTGGCGGCGGCATCTGCAGCAGTCGGCACTTCAAGTTGTTCGAGCAATACTCTGGCATCTCGGTCTTTGCGGATCTCTTCGGGATCGCTAATGCGAACGCGTTGCAATAGTTCGCGACGCACGGCCGCGGCCACTAAGTTCCACGCTTCCACAATAGGCCGAACCTCAACATCGGCAACGGCCGCCCGCTCGAGTACCTCGCGAGCTTCTGGGTCGGCAGACGCGAGTGCTTCAATCAAATTTCCCTTCGTCTCGGCGAGAGATAGAAAAGCTCGTCGATACACATCGTCGGAAAACAATTCTTCGACGAGCCACGGCGCGATTTGATCCCACAATTGGATCATCAGGGCGATGGCGACGAACTCTCCGTTGTCCTTGTGAGCTGACACCGGAGTGGACACAATTTGTGCGGCCGGACGGCGACTTCCGCGCTGCGCGATCGCCACAAGATCGGCGGCCGGAATGCCGGCATGGCTTGCTACTTGTCCTGCGTAAATTTTTCGAATGTCTAGATTGGGATGTTCATTGATCACGGCCATCGCCTGTTGCGCCGTCCTGGAGCGATCCTCTGGCGTGGCCACGGACCCGGCGTCGAGCACTCGTTGGAGGCGAAAACCGAGGAAAGGCTTGGCTCCGGAGACTGCATCGATAAGGGCTTGGGGATTACTGGAAGCCAAGTCACCTGGGTCTTTCCCTGCCGGAAATTTAGCCACGCTGACCTGCACCTTGTAGCGATCTTCCCATTCGTAAAATCGCTCCGCGGCACCCTGACCAGCCGCATCCGCGTCGAATGCGAGCACGATCTTGTTGGCAAATCGTTTGAGCAATCGGACGTGCTCTTCAGTAAGTGCTGTTCCACAAGTTGCCACCGCCCTTCTTATACCCGCTCGATGGAATCCAATAACATCCGTGTAGCCCTCACACACGATTACTTCGTCGGCGGCGACAATGTCACCCTTTGCCCAATTCAATCCATACAGCGTCTTTGACTTTGCGTATATAGGTGTTTCCGGCGAGTTTTTATACTTTGCCGGGTCTTTGCTGCCGGGGAGTATTCGGCCGCCGAACGCAATCGGGTCCCCGCCGTCGCTGTAAATCGGAAACAGAATTCTGGCCCGAAACGAATCTTGCGGTTTGCCTCGCTTGTTGATGAATGCAAGACCGACCTCTTTGAGCAGATCAACTTTCACTTCGATGTCTCGGCTCATCGCGTCCCAATCGTCGGGTGCCCATCCGAGTTTGAATTGCCGAGCGACGTCTCCTGCGAGCCCACGCTTACGCAAATAGTCGCGCGCTTCTTTCGCGTCGGGGCCATTCAATAGGCGCTCGTGGTACCAATCTGTGGCCTTGGCCATCACTTCAATGAGCTGTTTGCGATGCTGGCGGTCCTTGCTCTGGCCGCCAGACGTATATGTAAGAGTGATTCCGGCCTTGCCGGCCAGTTGTTCTACCGCACCGACAAAATCCAGGTGCTCGATGTCTTGAACAAACGTGAAAACATCTCCGGCGGCCCCGCATCCAAAGCATCTGTACCGTTTTGTTTCCTCGCGAACATTGAACGAGCCAGTCTTTTCGGCGTGGAAGGGGCAGAGTCCGACCCAATTGCGACCGACTCTGCGCAGGGGAAGGTAACTCTGAACGATATCGACGAGTGAAATCGTCTCCCGTAGACGTTCAATATCGTCTTGCGCTATTGCCACGAACCGAAGACTAGTGCTTGCGGTCGTGGATCACTGAGGCAACTATCGCCACGACGATGACGAGCAAGATCACAACTAGTGACACCGGTGTCGGCATGTGATACCAGAAGGAGAGCATCATCTTCACACCGACAAAGGCGAGCAACACAGAAATTGCATGCTTAAGGTAGCGAAATCGTGCACGCAAATCCGCCACGAGAAAGTACAGCGCTCTGAGTCCAAAGATTGCGAACGCGTTGGAGGCAAAGATGATGAATCGTTCTCGGCTGACAGCAAGCACCGCCGGCACCGAGTCAACCGCAAAAATCAGATCGGAAACTTCGATGATTACGAGTACGGCAAGAAGCGGTGTGGCCACACGCCGACCATTGACCTTGGTGAACATTTTCTGTCCGTCCAGATGGTCGACGCTCGGCACGAAACGGCGAAACAGGCGCATCGTTACGGTCTTCGACGGGTCGAGGTGCTCCTCGCCGCCGGACCGAAGGACGGTGATACCCGTATAGATAAGGAATGCGCCGAACCCGACCAACACGAAGTCGAAACGCTCGATGACGACGACTCCGAGGAAGATAAAAATGAAGCGCATGACGAGGGCTCCGAAAATGCCCCAGAAAAGCGTTCGATGCTGATACTGACGAGGCACCTTGAAGTGAGCGAAAATCAACGCCCAGACGAATACGTTGTCGATGCTCAGGCTCTCCTCAATGAGATACCCACTGATGTACTCCATCGAAGCGGCGCGATTGAACATCGCCGCGATCACAAACGTCATCGACAAACCGAGGGCGACCCAAATTGAAGTTTGAAGTATGGATTCTCGAATTGTCGGGATATGCGCCCGTCTATTGAATATGAGCAAATCGGCAAGCAGAAGGAAGATGAGGAAACCCAATAGCGCGGGCCATGCCCACGCCGGGACGTCAATGTCGACGAATTTTTCGTTTGCCGCGGAGGCCGCAATCAACATCGGTTATTTGGTCTCTGATTTCTTGCCACCAATAATTGCTTGAGCTGCGGCAAGTCTGGCTATCGGGATTCGATAGGGCGAGCAACTGACGTAGTCAAGGCCAACCCTGTAGAAAAGTCCGATTGATTCTGGGTCGCCGCCGTGCTCGCCGCACACGCCCATCTTTAATCCCCGCTTCGCCTTGCGCCCCCTCTTGACGGCGATCTCGACAAGTTCGCCGACACCAACCTGGTCCATTGTTTCGAATGGATTCCGTTTCAGCAATCCGGCCTCGAGGTACGCGGGCATCATTCGACTCTCCACATCGTCGCGACTGAAACCAAATGTCATTTGAGTCAAATCGTTGGTTCCGAAGCTAAAGAAGTCTGACACCTCGGCCAATTCGCCGGCTACCAATGCCGCCCGAGGCGTTTCGATCATCGTGCCAATTGTGACATGGGCTCGAGGTGCTTTCTTCTTTCCCTTCACCTTGATCTTCGACTTTGGCTGTTGGTCATGCTCGTTGAGCACCTCTTCGACCCACGAACGGGCAAGCGCCAGTTCGTCGCGAGTCACAGTCAGTGGGATCATCACTTCGATGACCGGGTGAAATCCCTCTGCGACCACCAGATCTGCCGCTTCCATGAGTGCACGGACCTGCATTGCGTACAGTCCTGGCTTGACGACACCTAGACGGACGCCACGAGTACCGAGCATCGGATTGACTTCGGCCCACGCATGTGCGGCCGCCATTAATTTCGATTCCTCTGCGGTCAAGCCAACCGTTGCTTGCTTAATTTCGAGTTCGTCAACACGTGGTAGAAACTCGTGCAATGGCGGATCGAGCAACCGAACAGTTACTGGGAGTCCGCTCATCGCACGAAGTATTTCGGCGAAGTCAAGTTTCTGGGCGACACGGAGTTCTTCCAAGGCGGCAAACTCCTCTGCTGGGGAACCGGCCAGGATCATCCGACGCACGATTGGCAACCGATCTGCCGCCAAAAACATGTGCTCGGTGCGACAAAGTCCGATTCCCTCTGCCCCATACTCGCGGGCCTTCAATGCGTCCTCGCCGGTGTCGGCATTTGCCCGAACCTTTAATTTGCCTTTTCTGATTTCGTCGGCCCACTTCAGGATCGTGTGAAATTCACGAGGTGGTTCCGCAGCGCTCAATTTCATTTCGCCAATCATGAGCTCGCCGGTTGTGCCGTCAAGCGAAACGACATCGCCCTCTTTGACAACCGTCGATCCGACCGAAAACTGCTTGCCTGAAATGTGGACGGCATCTGCGCCGACAACCGCAGGAGTTCCCCACCCTCTAGCAACGACGGCGGCGTGACTGACCAATCCACCACGGGAGGTCAGAATCCCTTTGGCCACCATCATTCCGTGGACATCTTCTGGGCTCGTCTCGTTGCGAACCAAAATGACGGCCTCGCCTCTTGTCACGGCCGTGACTGCGTCGTCCGCGGTGAAATACACCTTGCCAACGGCCGCTCCGGGCGATGCGGCGAGCCCTTTGGCCAAAGCCTTCGACTTGTTCTTAAATTGCGGGTGCAACACCTGGTCCAAATGTTCCGCGGTCGTGCGCATCAAAGCCTCGCGCTTAGAAATCTTCCACGCACCTTTGCCTTTGCCTGATGGCCTTGTCATTTCCACGGCCATCTTCAGGGCGGCCGCTCCCGTGCGCTTGCCAACTCGAGTTTGCAGCATCCAAAGTTTGCCCTGATCGATCGTGAACTCTGTGTCGCACATGTCGGTGTAGTGGCGCTCGAGTTTCTTAAAGATCGACATAAGTTCGGCATGGATAGTTGGAAATTTTTGACGTAACGCTTCAAGATCTTCCGTGTTTCGAATTCCTGCAACCACGTCTTCGCCTTGAGCGTTGACGAGAAAGTCGCCATATGGTTTGTTTTCACCGGTTGCAGCGTTGCGAGTGAATCCGACGCCGGTGCCGGAGTTGTTATCGCGATTACCAAACACCATGGCCTGCACATTTACGGCGGTTCCCAAATCGTGGCTGATCTTTTCGCGCACCCTGTATGCAATTGCCCTCGCTCCATTCCATGAGCGGAACACTGCTTCGACTGCGCCTCTGAGTTGTTTGGTTGGCTCTTGCGGAAAGTCGCGACCTGTCTCGACTTTGACTATTTTCTTGTATGTTTCGCACAACGCTTTCAGCGCGCTTGCCGACAATTCGGCATCGTTGGAGACACCGGCCGATTTCTTCGCCTCTTCGAACGGGTGCTCGAACTTCGCACCGTCTATTCCCAACACGATTCGGCCGTACATCGAAATGAACCGTCGATATGAGTCGTAGGCAAAGCGTTGATCATTGGTGCTTCTGACCAATCCTTCAACGCTTTGATCATTGAGCCCGAGGTTGAGAACGGTGTCCATCATTCCCGGCATCGAGAATTTTGCGCCGGAGCGAACCGAAACAAGCAGAGGCGAAATGGGATCGCCAATCCGGGCCTTCATCTTGCCTTCGAGGCTGGTGACCTGAGCCTCCAGTTCCTTGTCAAGACCCTTTGGCCAGCCACCGTGCATATAGTCGCGGCACGCGTCAGTCGTCACCGTGAATCCGTGTGGCACAGGCAATTTGAGGACGCTCATCATCTCAGCCAAGTTGGCGCCCTTGCCACCTAGAAGATCTTTCATGCTCATCGGCGATTTGCGATGCTTGTGATCAAATGCGTAGATGTAGCTCATCGCTCTAGTTTACTGATGTCCGTACCTCGCTTAATCAATGCAATTGCAAATTTTTCCGCAACCGATGTGTATGTGCCCACAATTACATCGTCAACGATGACATCACCACCGACGCGTGCATCATTTGTGGCGTGAATCACACGAAGCATTTTTGGCGCGATCGATCCGCGACTATCCATCCGCTCGACAAGTTCCTGTCCTGGATAACAGCCCTTTGTAAAACTCACCGCATAATCGATGATTCCCGTTTCACCCGGAATCATGTCGGTTCTGAGATCCTGCCCCATCACCGGCCAACCGATTTTTACTCGTTCTTCGTCGTATTCCGCCCGCGTCCCTTGTCGAATACCAGTAACTGGTTCGACAGTCGCCTCGATCACATCACAGGCAGATCCATCGCCTTTCCATGCCGGCAACGCGTGCTCGATCTTCTCCCCCGCGAGATTCCGATAGGCGATACACGATCTCGTCTCCAAAGTCATGTCGGCTTTGACCCTGATCTTGAATCGTTGCAAACGTGCCATGACGGCGTCCCCCCAACCGTGATCCACGTCAAGGGTGAAGAAGTCATCGCCCTCGAAGTGGACCCGAACCAGCGCCTCGATTTTTCCGGTCGGTTGAAGAATGAATGACGCCAACGAGTTACCCAGCAACATCGCGGAGAGATCTTGACTTAGTTGAGATTGAAGGTACGTGCGGGCATCTGATCCACTCACCGAAATGACATCTCGATCGATTCGAATCCAGAACGCCGACATGCTATTGAACCGCCTTCGAAGACTGTCGCTTGTGCTCGCTCATCCTTCTGGCCGCTGGAATAGCGGCGAGCAGCGCCGCCGCCTTGTGCCGACATTCCATATCCTCATCGGCAGGGTCGCTATCTGCAACGATTCCGGCGCCGGCCTGAAGCGAAGCGCCATCGGGACCAACAAACATCGTCCTGATCGCAATTGCGGTATCAAGGTTTCCACTGAAATCGACATAGCCGACAACGCCCGCGTATGGACCTCGCTTAAGTGGTTCAAGTTCGTCGATAATTTCCATTGCCCGCACCTTTGGTGCCCCACTCACCGTTCCTGCCGGAAATGTTGCTCGCAACACATCGATTGGACCGAGTCCTCCTCGTAACGACCCGGAAACCTGCGAAGTGAGGTGCATGACATGGCTGTATCGCTCGAGAGTCATGAGTTCGTCCACGTTCATCGAACCAAAATTTGCGACGCGGGCAACATCGTTTCGGGCCAAATCAACAAGCATGACGTGCTCGGCGACTTCCTTTGGATTTTCTTTCAACTCACCGGCCAATCGTCGATCATGTTCGTCATCGTCGCCGCGCTTTCGCGTTCCTGCAATCGGTCGGCTAATGACCTTTCCATTTCGCAACTGCACCATCGGTTCGGGCGATGAGCCAACGATCGCGATGTCGGGGTGATTGATGAAATACATATACGGAGACGGATTCACTTGGCGTAAGACCCGATACACGTCAAACGGATCTGCATCCAATTGGATGTCGAATCGTTGCGACAGGACAACTTGAAAGATGTCGCCCGCGCAAATGTATTCCTTTGCCACATCGACTGCCCGCCGGTACATCTGGCCAGGCATCGATGAAGACATGGACGGCATTTCATCATCAACTTGTGGAGGTTCGACCGCGACGTAAGCCAGCGCTCGCGCAAGATCTATTGCTGTTTCGGTTACCCGATTAACGGCGCTGTCGTATGCGCTATCAATCTGTGATTCATTCAACCCAAGCAACGAGACGCTCTCGAGTAGATA
>JBDTPW010000052.1:0-8665 GCA_039932495.1 Ilumatobacteraceae bacterium | reverse complement strand
CCAAGGGGTGTTGGTGTGATGGCCGTTACCACCACGTACTTTGCTTTCGGTCGCGACTTCAATTCATCGATTGCCTCTAGTTTGATTTTTGCCAAACTCGAACCGTAAGGCTCCAGCAGGTGCGCGCCGATTCCCATTTGAGCGGCTATTTCGGTGAGTGGTTTGGCCTTTCCGGCTCGCGCAATTTCAAGATCCGATGGAAATGCCATAACTCTCCTCGCAGTTGCATCGCTCTCGTCATTGAGGGCGACAAATGCTCGCACCACTATATAGGTGTGATTCGAGCCAGATCTTGGCCAAACATGTGATCGAAGTATGATGTTTTGAACATGGCGCAGAAACATCGCTTTGCTCCCCTTGCCAGACTCACCGAACCGATGGTTCGTGAAAATGGCGAGTTGCGAAAGGCGACTTGGTCAGAGGCACTCGCCCGAGTCGCATCCGGACTGACTCAAGCAAAGGAAACCTACGGCGGAAAATCAGTCGGATTCTTCTCTTGTTCAAAGTCGACTAACGAATTGAACTTCATCGCCCAGAAGTTCGCCCGCGTCGTTATCGGCACGAACAATATCGACTCATGTAATCGAACTTGACACGCTCCTTCCGTGGTCGGTCTGGCCACAATTTTTGGAGCCGGTGGAGGGACATCTTCGTATAAGGAAATCGAAGATACCGACGTCATTTTGATGTGGGGCTCGAATGCTCGAGAAGCCCACCCCATCTTTTTTCATCATGTTTTGCAGGGCGTTCGTAACGGGGCCAAGTTGTTCGTTGTTGATCCGCGCCGAACCCCATCGGCAGAATGGGCAGACAAGTGGTTAGGCATCGGCGTCGGAACCGACATCGCTTTGTCCAACACGATTGCTCGCGAGATTATTCATTCCGGGATGGCCAATCAAGAGTTCATCTCCCGTTCGACAACAAATTTTGAGAATTACGCGGCATCGGTAGAGGAATGGACGCTTGAACGTGGAAGCGCAGTCACGGGGGTTCCGGCCAACGACATCGCCGAAGTCGCCCATGCATTCGCCACAGCGGCCAAGGCCCAAATCTGTTGGACACTGGGAATAACCGAGCATCACAACGGCGTCGACAATGTTCTGGCGCTAATCAATCTCGCTCTACTCTGCGGCCACGTCGGACGATGGGGTTCGGGTCTCAATCCATTGCGTGGCCAAAACAATGTTCAAGGCGGCGGCGACATGGGTGCGCTACCAAACAAATTGCCGGGATTTCAAGATGTAGAGGACGATGTCGCGCGGGCAAAATTTGAAAGCAGATGGGGATTCCAGATTCCGCCAAAAAATGGTTGGAATCTCACCGAAATGTTCGAGGCAATGGAGCGTGGCGACCTGCGAGCACTCTTTGTTATTGGTGAAAACCCTGCTCAGTCAGAAGCAGACGGTCATCACGCGATGAAAATTCTGGAAAATCTCGATTTTCTCGTTGTTCAAGATATTTTCCTGACAAAGACCGCCGAACTTGCAGATGTCGTCTTGCCGGGTTCTGCATCGTGGTGCGAAAGCCAGGGCACGGTGACGAACTCCGAACGCCGAGTTCAGCTGGTTCGCCCGGCGCTGACACCTCCCGGTAACGCTCACGACGATATTCAGATACTCACCGATCTTGCTCGCCTGATGGGTCACGACTGGTCGTACGAAAGCAACGAGCACGTGTGGGATGAACTGCGCGATCTGTCGCCAATGCACCGAGGGATGTCGTATTCGCGCCTCGAAGAATTGGGCGGAATTCAATGGCCATGCTTTTCCGAAGACAAGCTTGAACCTTCGTTCCTCCACGGGCGTCTGTGGGCCGAAAAGCTCGCCGATCGCGGACGACTTGCCCCGTTCAGCGTCGTCATCGATGACCCACCAGTTGAGTCCACGAGTGAGGAATTCCCGCTGCGACTCACCACTGGTCGGCGACTCGATTCGTATAATACGGGCGTCCAATCGAGAGGCTTTCGCAGTCCACTGCGGTTTGACGAAACGATCGACATCTCCCCGGAGGATGCAAAGGAGTTAGGCATTTCAAACGACGAAGTTGTGAGGGTCAGCTCACCGCGCGGAACGCTGCTCGTACCGGCTCGCATCGATAAGGGACTTCGCCGAGGACTCGCATTCATGACGATGCACTTCCCAGACGAAATCGACACCAACTTATTGACAATTGATGCCACAGATCCAAAATCGGGAACAGCAGAATTTAAAGCAGCCGCCGTTCGAATTGAGAAACTCTCTACACGCGTTCCGGTGGGTGGCGAGTAATTCCATTACGATGTCCACGCCGTGGATCTCAAGCTCAATAAGTCTGTTGCATCTGATGAAGAGCGTCGCGCGGTGGACAAACTTCTTGGTCCTGATACCGGCGAATCCGTGCGCGACATGCGTCATTTGTTACTCCCCGTTCTGCATTCGGTAAACGATCAGGTTGGTTGGATCGGTAGAGGCGCGATCAACTACATCGCCCAACGCTTGGATGTGGCTCCAGCCGAGATTTACGGAGTGGTGAGTTTTTATGCCCTGTTTTCAACTACCGAACGACCGCGTCGACAAATCCACGTATGCATCGACCTCGCCTGTCGCGCCGCAGGCGGCTACCGGGAGCACGATCTGCCAAAGGGAACCATCCCATCACCATGTCTCGGCGCCTGCGAGCGTGCCCCCGCGACGCTTGTCATCGAGGCAGGCGATACTCCGCGCAATGAACTTTGTGCCCCGTCATCACCGCAACAAATCGAAGCACTTATTGCAGGCGCATGGCCAAGCGATGAAACTTCCGTGAGGTCGGCGGTTCCGCAACTCGATCGAGAGAATCAATCGCTCGTGTTGCTGAGCAGAATCGGCAACGATGCGGCAACAGATATTGCGGCGTATCGAGCGGGCGGTGGCTTTGAAGTTTTGGCCCGTGCCCTCGAAATGGGAGCAACACAAGTCATCGAAGAGGTGACGAAATCCGGTCTCGTTGGTCGGGGCGGCGCGGCATTCCCCACCGGCCGCAAATGGGAAGCGGTGGCCAAGCAGGTCGCATTGCCGCATTACGTCGTATGCAACGCCGACGAATCAGAGCCGGGAACATTCAAGGATCGAGTTCTACTGGAGGGCGATCCGTTTGCGGTCATCGAATCGATGATCATTGCTGGGTTTGCCACCGGTAGTTCGAATGGCTGGGTGTATCTACGCGGAGAATATCCTCGCGCCTGGCGTGCGCTTCACAACGCAATCAATGGGGCTCGTGCTCATGGATTTCTGGGTGAGAATATTCTTGGTTCTGGATTTTCGTTCGACATCGAGATTTCGCGAGGAGCCGGCGCCTACATCTGCGGCGAAGAAACGGCAATCTTTAATTCGATCGAAGGCTTTCGCGGCGAACCGCGAAACAAACCACCGTTCCCAGTCGAGGTCGGTCTGTTCGGCAAACCGACGCTTGTCAATAATGTCGAAACACTTGTCAACGTGCTTGAGATTCTGCAGCACGGCGGCGCCGCATACGCCGGCCTAGGCACCGAGGGCTCCAAAGGCAGAAAACTTTTCTGTGTCTCGGGCGCCGTTGCCGAACCGGGAGTGTACGAGGTGCCATTTGGCGTCACCTTGCGCGAATTAATCGAACTTGCGGGTGGGTTGCGTGCGGGTGCTTCCTTGCGGGCGGTTCTGCTCGGCGGTGCGGCCGGTGGATTTGTTGGCCCGGACGACTTAGATGTGCCGCTGACCATGGAAGGGACCCGCAAGATCGGGAGCACCCTTGGTTCAGGCGTTGTACTCGTGCTCGACACAAACGTAGACATGGTCGATCAGTTGCAGCGGATAGCGGCATTCTTTCGCGACGAAAGTTGTGGCCAATGTGTTCCCTGTCGCGTCGGTACCGTTCGTCAACAAGAAGTAGTTTCGCGATTGAGTCGCGGGTTTGCCGATGACGATTTGGTATTGCTTCGCGAACTAGGTCAAGTCATGCGAGATGCAAGCATTTGCGGACTAGGCCAAACGGCAAACAGTGCGATTGCCTCGGCGATTGACAAACTCGGAGTATTCGTCTCATGAGTGCAGACACCACCGTTGGCCTCCAAGTTCGGCGATCCGTTCAACTGACGATCGACGACAAAAGCGTCACGGTGGCGGAAGGGACAACGCTTCTTAGTGCGTGCAGGGCACTGGGTACAGAAATCCCGACTCTGTGCTACGGCGACACGATCACCCCAAAAAACGCGTGCCGTGTGTGCATGGTTGAAGTGGAAGGTTCGCGAGTGCTCGTTCCGTCGTGTTCGCGGCCGGCCGAACCGGGAATGGTCGTGCACACGGACACCGAGCGCACCCGACATAGCCGAAAACTCGTGCTCGAATTACTTGGTTCGTCGGTCGATCTATCGCTGACCAACAATGTCCAACGATGGAACGATCAATACGGCGCCGATCCTTCTCGGTTTGGCGCACCGGCTGCGCCAACGACAGACCGTGACGATGCCATTACCGGCCATCACCACCACAACGATGGTTCGGTTGTTCTCAATGTTCACCAGCCGGTCAAGATCGACAACGAGCTTTACATTCGCGATTACTCAAAATGTATTTTGTGTTATCAGTGTGTAGACGCGTGCGGGGAGCAGTGGCAAAACACCTTTGCCATCGGCGTCGCGGGAAGGGGCTTTGATGCCCGAATCTCCACGGAGTTTGCCGTCGATCTCACCGATTCCGCATGTGTGTATTGCGGAAATTGCATTCAGGTGTGTCCTACCGGCGCGCTGATGTTCACCTCCGAATACACGATGCGCCAAGACGGCACGTGGGACGAAGAGAAGCAAACCGAGACTGACACGATCTGTCCGTATTGCGGCGTCGGATGCGCGTTGACGCTTCATGTTCAAGATAATGAGATTGTCAAGGTGACATCTCCGTCGGATCACTCGGTGACCCATGGAAATCTATGTATAAAAGGACGATTCGGATTTCAGCATGTGCAAAATCGACCTCAACAAGACGACTAGTTAGCCGAGGGGCGATTCCAATCGGCGGCGAACCGCCTCGCTAATCTCCTGATCAAACGATCGCATGTGCGCTTCGGCAAGTTGCGCAGCGCGATCACCGTCGCCAAGTACAAGTGCGGCGTGAATGTGCTCGTGTTCGTTGACGGCGTGGGCCATGTCAGCGACATCGGAAAGATAGAGGTGCCAAAGCCTGTCGCTTTGGGCGTACAACATGTCGAGGGTGTCGGTCAGAAATCGGTTACCGGCGGCGTCCCACACAATTTCGTGACAGGTGCGGTCGATGGCCATGAGATCGTTATTGGAAATCCCTCTGCGTCGCGACAGGGCGAGCGCCACAGCCATCGCCTCCCAATGTTCCTTGCGGCCGCGAGCGCACGCCAACCGAGTGGCATACGGCTCGAGAATTGCGCGAGTCTCGTACAGCATCGACAATTCGGTTACGTCCACTCCGGATACGAGCATTCCGCGACGTGGAATGACGGTGATGAATTGATCGCGCGCCAGACGCTGGAGCGCTTCGCGAATTGGAGTCCGGCCGATGCGAAGTTGGTCCTGCAACTCGTCTTCGCGGATGACATCGCCCGGTGCGAGATCGAGACACACAATTTTGTTGCGTATTCCGTAATACGCCTGCTCACTGAGCGACACACTCATCGTCTCACCCCCTCGGCCAGCCAACTTGATTTGAGACCAGTGATATTGCACTGATATACTACCAAAACCATTTCGAGCCTTATCCAGGCTGCTTTGAACGCAGCTGATGTGGTATTCAATCCGGGGGTCCCTAGGTGAGTGAGTTTCCGAACCGCGCCAAGGTGGTCGTCATCGGGGCCGGCATTGTCGGCAACTGCCTCGTCGGCCACCTTTCCAAACTCGGTTGGAGCGACATGGTCCTCATCGATAAGGGTCCATTGCCAAATCCTGGTGGATCGACGGGTCATGCATCCAACTTTATTTTTCCCACCGATCACAACAAGGAGATGGCGCTACTCACGTTGGCCTCGCAACGGCAGTACACGGATCTTGGCTTGAACAACACTTGCGGGGGGATCGAAGTTGCTCGTTCGCCAGAGCGACTCGAGGAATTTAAAAGGCGCATGACTTCTGCAAAGGCGTGGGGTATCGAAGCAAAGTTGCTGACGCCCGCAGAAATCAAAGAACTCGTTCCATTTATCAATGAGAAAATTCTCCTCGGTGGCTTTTACACACCAAGCGTTTCGGTCGTCGACTCTTTGCAGACCGGAACACTTCTTCGCGAAAGCGCGATCAAGGCCGGGAACCTGGCGGTGTTTGCCAACACCGAAGTACTCGATCTCGAAGTAGATAACGGAACGATCAAGGCCGTAGTCACAAACAAAGGCCGCATCGAAACCGAATATGTGGTCATCGCCTGCGGAGTCTGGAGCCCGCGCTTGGCGGCGATGGCCGGAGCAACGATTCCTCTCACTCCCGCGGTTCACCAGATGGCAGACGTGGGACCGATCGACGTGCTGCAAAAGTCAAACGCCGAAGTCGCCTTCCCCATCATTAGGGATATGGACACGTATTGCTACGAACGACAGACGGCCGGATCTATGGAAGTTGGATCGTACGCACACCGGGCAATTTTCCATCATCCAAATGACATTCCCTCGATTGAAAACTCAGCGCTGTCGCCGACGGAATTGCCGCTTACCCAGGACGACTTCGACCCGCAGATGGAACAAGCGATCGAACTGATGGAGATGCTCGGCGACGCGGAGATCAAGTATTCGATCAATGGCTTGCTTTCGCTCACCCCGGACGCGATGCCGGTTCTTGGTGAAACCGTGGAAGTGAGAAACCTATGGTCTGCCGCGGCGGTGTGGATCAAGGAAGGGCCGGGAATCGCCCAACTGGTTGCCGAATGGATGACCTATGGATATCCGCATTTGTGTGACGCTCACTCGTCGGACATCAGCAGGTTCTATCCGCACGAGCGAACCGAACACCACATCTATGCCCGATGCGACGAGCACTTCAACAAGACATATGGCATTGTTCATCCACGCGAGCAATGGGCTACCCAGCGCAACATGCGACGAAGTCCGTTTTATCCCCGCGAGGTGGAAAGCGGCGCAACGTTTTTTGATGCACGCGGCTGGGAACGTCCGCAATGGTTTGCCTCCAATGCCCCGCTGTTGGAGAAATTCAAGGGGAAATGCGATCCGCGACCGCATGAATGGGACGCAAGATGGTGGTCGCCTATCACGAATGCGGAGCATTTGCAGATGCGTGAATCGGTTGGAATGGTCGATCTCACCGCGTTCAACGAATTTGACTTCACCGGACCAGGAGCAAAGGATTTCTTGCAGTACATGACGGTCAACAATGTCGACGTCGCAGTAGGTCGCTCCGTCTACACCCCCCTGCTCACACCAGATGGAGGTTTTCGCGGCGACCTGACAATCATGCGACTTGGCGATGATCACTTTCGTGTCATCACGGGAGCATTCGATGGTGGTCGGGACAACTTTTGGTTCAATCGATACATGCCACGAGATGGTTCGGTAACGTTTACCGACAAGACATCATCGCTGTGCACGATTGGCGTATGGGGACCGAATGCTGAAAAGACAATGGCGAAAATCGTCACCGACCAGCACAAACCGTATGACGTGTCGCAGACAAATTTTCCGTACGGCTCGGTTCGTCAGGTTCTCATCGACGGCGTTCCGTGCACGATGTTCCGCATTTCATACGTCGGTGAAAACGGATGGGAGATTTACACGAACATGGAACACGGTCTTCGACTGTGGGACACCATCGCCGAGGCCGGCAAAGAATTTGGCATCATCCCTGTTGGCATGGGCGTGTACGCCGTGACCGGGCGAATCGAAAAGGGATATCGCCTGATGGGCGCCGAATTGGAAAGCGAATATAACCCAGTCGAAGCCGGACTTTCCCGCGCAAAAGTTAAATCGGCCGATTTTCTTGGCAAGGCGGCCTATCTCAAGGCCCGCGAAGAGGCCCCCGCTGCGATCATGTGCACGTTGGAAATGCTTGACCAAACAAGCGCCGCCGGAATCAAGCGATTTCCAACGGGCGGCAACGAACCTATTCTCACTAACTCCGGCGACCGAATTGTCGACTCCAAGGGCAGGGTCTCCCGTGTGACAACCGCCGGGGCAGCACCCTCGTTGGGAACATACCTACTTCTGTCCTATCTGCCGCCAGAGTTTGCCATCGAGGGCACCGAGCTCCGGGTCATGTACATGAATGAGCTGTTCCCCGTACGAATTGCCCGCGTCGGCAGCCAACCGCTTTTCGACCCCACAGATTCACGAATGAAAAATTGAGACATTTCACTTGGCATTGAACATTCTCGTCTGCGTTAAACGAGTGCCCGCCCCTGGTGCACGAATCAACATAACACCGGACGGTCAAGCCGTAGATTCAGCCTTCTTGGGTTTCACGATCAGCCCTCATGAAGAATGCGCCGTGGAGGCCGCGGTGCAGCTAGTCGAGAAACACGGCGGCGAAGTGACGGTGCTGACGCTCGGCCCCGCGGAGGCCGAAGAGCAGTTGCGCACCGCGGTGAGCGTCGGTGCCACCAAGGCCGTCCTCCTTGTCAACGACGGCCCGGATTGGGATCCCCAACGAACCGCAAGAGGAATCTCAGCGGCAATCACTCGACTCGAATCGACGAGTGGTCGTTACGACCTCATC
>JBDTPW010000051.1:0-4500 GCA_039932495.1 Ilumatobacteraceae bacterium | reverse complement strand
GGCGCCGCGGATTCGGAAGACTCCGGAGAGTTGGGAAGTGGCGATGAAGTGAGCGTCTATCGCAACGGCGATGCGTTTGTCGATCTCTGCAGAGGGCCACATGTTCCGTCCACCGGCAAACTCGGACACTTCGCATTGACCAAAGTCGCTGGCGCGTATTGGCGGGGCAGCGAAAAGGGCCCGATGTTGCAGCGCATTTATGGAACCGCGTGGGAATCCAAGGCCGCTTTGGACGAGTATCTCGCTCGTTTGATCGAGGCGGAAAAGCGTGATCATCGTCGGCTGGCCGCAGAGATGGATCTACTTTCGTTCCCCACCGAAATCGGTGGCGGATTGGCGGTATGGCATCCGAAAGGCGCGATTGTCCGAAAAATCATGGAGGATTACAGCCGCGATCGTCATCTTGGTGGCGGCTACAAGTTTGTTTACACACCACACCTGGCCAAGGCGGAGTTATTTGAAACTTCCGGTCACTTGGATTTCTACAAAGACAGCATGTATCCGCCGATGGAGATGGATAACGGCACGTATTACCCAAAGCCGATGAACTGTCCGATGCACTGTCTAATTTTTCGCGATCGGCAGCGCAGTTACCGAGAGTTGCCACTTCGGTTTTATGAACTCGGCACCGTCTACCGCTACGAGCGGGCCGGCACGCTGCATGGCCTAATGCGAATTCGTGGTTTTACCCAGGACGACAGTCACATCTTTTGCACGGAAGAGCAGTTATCAGACGAAATCACTTCGTTAATGGACTTCGTCATCTCCGTTCTACGCCGTTTCGGATTCAACGACTTCGAGTTCCGTTTGTCCACACGCGATCCACAAAAGTCGGTCGGGTCAGATGAAATTTGGGCGAAGGCGACGTCGGCTTTGCAGGAGGCTCTGCAACGTCACGGCGTCGAATACACGATCAACGAAGGCGATGCCGCGTTCTATGGTCCAAAGATCGATATCGATGTGCGCGACGCGATCGGTCGCAAATGGCAGTTGAGCACGATTCAATTGGATTTCAACGAGCCGGCGCGCTTCAAACTTGAATACATCGACAAGGGCAACGTTCGCCGTCAGCCGATCATGATTCACAGAGCCTTGTTCGGTTCGATCGAACGATTCTTTGGGGTGTTGCTCGAGCACTACGGGGGAGCATTCCCGATTTGGCTCGCGCCCGTGCAAGTGAGGGTGCTACCCGTGGCAACCGCCCACGAACAATATGCCAATGACTTGGTCGAAAGATTGGTTGACGCCGGATTTCGCGTCGACTGCGACCCCGCAACCGAGCAACTTGGCAAGAGAATACGCACGGCAAAATTGGAACGCCTTCCATACGTGCTAGTCGTCGGAGACGACGATGTCGCCCACGACACGGTTGGACTCAATCCTCGCGGCGGAGTAGTTGCGCGCGACGTTCCCGTACTCGAGTTCATTGAGAAACTGCGAACCGAAACGGCAGTGAACTAGTGCTCGAGCGTCTATGGAATGGGTGGCGCGCCCAATATGTCCAGCGAGACATGAATCCACTTCCAACTCCTGAGTCAGTATTCACAGGAATACTGAATAGCGGATTATCCGATGACGAATCTCACATCGTTCATCGCGGAAAAACATGTTTCGTCATCCTCAACGCGTTTCCGTATTCGCCTGGTCATCTGCTCGTCCTTCCGTATCGAGAGGTGAGTGATCTTGAACTGCTCACCGAAGCAGAGGCAACAGAGATCTGGGCCACCGTAACAATGGGTGTTCGTGTGCTCAAGGACGAATACCACCCGCAAGGACTCAACGTAGGAATCAATCTCGGCCAGGTTGCCGGCGGAAGCATTGCCCAACACCTGCACATTCATGTCGTGCCACGGTGGGGAGGCGATACCAATTTCATGGTCTCCGTGGCGAGCACCAAAATTCTTCCTGAGGCACTAGATGTGACGGCGAATCGAATCAGGGCGGCATGGATTCGTCTGAATTCATGAGTAGCAACGAAATTCGCGACGAGTTACCGCGAGATCTCGATATTTCGGCGTTCGTCGGTCCAAACCAATTTCCAGACAACAGCCGACGCCGCATTCCCGCAATGTTGTATCTGCTCGTGGCGCTCGTCTGCGTGATACTGCGAATTGTTTATTCGGATTCAACGAGCGGACTTATAAACAATGGCATGATCGTTGCGGCAATCATCATGGGTGTGTTTGGGATTTACGGATTGACGAGTGCTTGGTCGATCGAGATTGACGAAAAACAGGCTCTCGTGCTTGCCACGCGCGCAGCAGATTTTGCGGTTGGCCATGCGTCCGCTCAACAGGTCTGGCTCGGACTGCGAAGTCGTCCAACGTGGCGCGTTTTTTGCTACAGCTCAGAGGATCCACCAATCCAGCGTGGCCTTGTATTGGTCGATGCAATCGATGGCGAAATCATGGAATGTTTCACCGAAACAAACCCAGACATTTAGTCGCACCATATGCCAACTACACTTTGATCAATGTTTGACGGCCGCTTTCGCGTTGAAGTAGAACGAGCGATTCGCCCGATTGGCGAGTTGCTGCGCCGTACCAAGATGTCTCCCGATCACTTCACGGTGCTCGGATTGCTGATAGCGGTCGGCGCTGCATTTGCAATCGGCATGGGTGCGTTACCCCTCGGACTGTTCCTCGTCGTGCTTGCGGCGTTGCCCGACTTATTGGATGGGGCGTTGGCCAAGGCCTCGAATTCGGCCAGTCAACGCGGCGCGTTCTTTGATTCGGTGGTCGACAGGATTACCGACTCTGTATTGCTCGGTGGGGTGGCGTGGTATTTGGTCAACGAGCGTGGCGGGCACGCAGCATTGGTTCCCTTTGCGGTCATGGGCGTATCCATGCTCATCTCATATGAGAGGGCCAAGGCCGAATCGCTTGGGTTGCAGGCAAAGGGCGGTCTGATGGAGCGCGCTGAACGGATCATCGTCCTGTGCATCGGACTTCTGTTCGGCTCGATGTTGTACTGGGCAATGTGGTTGATGCTCGCGTTGACATCGGCAACGGCAATTCAGCGTTTCGTCAAGGTCTGGCGCCAGGCCGCTGTCGCTCCAACGACGGCGGAAAAACAGGCGGTGCGTCGCTCGCGTCGCGCATCGCGTCGGTCCGTTCGAGATGCATATCGGGCACGACTGCAATCCCGGCGCCGCAATCCATAGTCACTCGCTTTCGACCTAAAGATTCTGATGGCACGTCGGCCTGACTTCGTAAACGATTCATTCACGCTAAGCGGCTACAAGTTGGCCTCGATGTTGGCCAAGTTCACACCCGCGCCGCTCGCATTCGGGGCGGCTATGGCGATTGCGCCGCCATTTTCAATTGGCATGCGCGACGAACGCAAGATGATCGAGCGTCACTTACGACGCGTCGATCCGACGTTGAAGGACATTGCACTTCGACAGGCCGTTCAACGCGCGTTTCAGAGTTACGCCCGCTACTACATCGAGACTTTTCGACTTTCGACGCTGAGCCCCAAGACCATCGACGATGGATTCACGATCGAAGGGTTCGCTGTTATCGAGCAGGCACTTGAGAAAGGCAAGGGAGTCATTCTCGCTTTGCCTCACGTCGGCGGATGGGAATGGGCGGGTAGATGGCTCTGCGACGAGGGGTACAAAATGGTGGTGGTTGCCGAAAAGTTGGAGCCGCCGGAACTGTATGAATTTTTCGTCGAGATGCGCACCAAGATGGGAATGGAAGTGGTGCCTCTCGACGATCGCGCGGGCATCGCGGTGCAGGAAGCATTGAAACAGAATCGCCCTGTTTCGCTGTTGTGCGATCGGGACATTCCGCGCGACGGGGTGCGCGGCGGTATCGAGGTGGAATTTTTTGGAGAACGCACGACGGTGCCTGCCGGACCTGCATACTTTGCCCTTCGCACAGGGGCCGCGTTGGTTCCCGCGGCTGCATATTTCACGCGCCGTATCGACGGTCATCACACAGTGGTCCGTCCGCCCCTTCCGGTAGAACGACAGGGTTCGCTACGCGAGGATGTCAGTCGAATTACGCAAATGCTCGTCAACGAAATGGAGATTCTGATCAAGCGGGCGCCGGAACAATGGCACCTATTCGGACCGAATTGGCCAAGCGATCCCGGTTACTAATGAGACATTTATGACCCAATCCCACATGCACATGGTTGCCACCGTGCTCGGCACTTCGGACCCGCGAGCACTGGCGGTTTTCTATCAGCGGCTGCTCGGATGGCCCATCGTGGCCGACGAGCCCGACTGGGTGACGCTGCGACCATCGTCCGGCGGGACTGGCCTATCCTTCCAATTTGAGGCGAACTATGTACCGCCGATGTGGCCGGAAGTTGTGGGCGAGCAACAGATGATGGCGCACTTCGACATCGCGGTTGATGACCTCGAGGCATCCGTGGTTCTTGCCTGTGATGCGGGAGCCACTATCGCCGACCACCAACCGCAAGATGATGTTCGAGTGATGCTTGACCCCGCGGGTCACCCGTTCTGCCTCTTCGTCGGACCCGTCTGAC